>JBDNDH010000027.1:0-9717 GCA_046719235.1 Thermodesulfovibrionales bacterium | reverse complement strand
TGTGCTTCATATTCCAATGCTAAAGGTCTTCCTGTTTTGTTCCACGTGGAACAAAATGTTTTTATGGGATGACAATCGCTCAAGAAAGGTAGTTTGGCAGGATAGCAGTAATTTATCTTAAAGAAAAATAACTGCAAGGTGGGTTGAGCAAGTCTCTGTTATTGTGCTAATGTAATCACCATGCGGTCTTTGAATTCATGTAATCTTTTATATAGGGGGAACGGCGATGTTAAACAACACTAAGATGAGAAATAAGCTCTTCATTATCTCTAACACATCTACCTTATCTGTTGTAGCCTTAGGGTTTTTATTTTATTTCTTTTACGGAGATCTTATTGAGAAAAGCCCTGATTTTAGAGATAAGGCGGTGATCTTACTGGTTGTTGGGATGTTTTTTATTCTTTTAGCATCATTCGTTGGGTGGTTTATTTCAAAGATAATCGTCAACAATCTCTCTGCTGTCACCAAAAAGGTAAATGAGATTGCCACTGGTGACTTTTCTGTCATATTTGACATCAAAGGCAAGGATGAAATAGGGGTGTTGTCAGACAACCTAAACCTCATGTTGAGGGCATTTAAGGATACTGTTAGGGGGATAACTGATGCGGTTGACGACCTCATTAAATCTGTTGATATATTAAAATCAAGCGCCAAAAAGGCTGTAGATGGGGCACAAAAACAATCAGAACAGGCATCTCAAATTGCAACTGCTGCGGAAGAGATGAGCCAAACCATAACTGACATTGCAAAAAATGCATCAGTTGCCTCTGATACCTCTGTTGAGGCTATGAAAACCGCATCGAGTGGCAATGAGGTAGCTGATGGGGCAGTGCAGACCATCAATCGTGTTTATACATCAACACTTGAATTGGCAGAAATGGTAAAAAAACTAAATGATAGGGCTTCAGAGATTGGAGATATCGTTACAGTTATCAAAGATATCGCTGATCAGACAAACCTATTGGCATTAAATGCTGCTATTGAGGCAGCAAGGGCTGGTGAGCAAGGGAGGGGTTTTGCAGTTGTTGCTGATGAGGTTAGAAAACTGGCAGAGAAGACCATCAAGGCAACGGTTGAGATCTCCGAAAAGATTGGGGCTGTGCAGGCAGAATCGATTCAGACCACAAATTCCATGCAGGATGCATCTAACGAGGTAAGCAAGGCTACAGACTATATCAGAAATGTGGGAGAGTCTCTCAATAAGATAGTTGAGTCAGTTGAAAGGGTCAAGGAACAGATAACCCAGATCGCCACAGCAGTGGATGAGCAGTCTGCCGCCTCAGAAGAGGTAGCAAAGAATATTGAACAGTCATCTATAATCTCAAGGGATATGGAAGGCATGGCAAAGGATGTAATGGCTCAGGTAGAGACACTGTCTGGTGTTGCAGAGTCCTTAAAGATATCTGTAGCAGGATTTGAGATCTCGAGTTCATCAAAGAGACACAATGAGTTTATACAATGGAGTGATGTTTTTAGTGTAAATATAAGGGATATTGATGAACAACATAAACAATTATTCAAGCTGGTAAACGAACTCTTTGCAGCATGGAAGGGGAATAAACCACAAGAGGTGGTAGGAAAGGCATTAGATGGGCTGATTCAATATACCGCTACACACTTCAAGACAGAAGAGGAATATTTTAAAAAGTATAACTACCCTGAAACATCAAGCCACATAGAGATTCACAATGCTCTTGTCAAGCAGGCTTTAGATCTTAAGCAGAAATTTGATGCAGGCAAGCTTGATATTAATATGGAGGTCATGAATTTCTTGAAGAATTGGCTAAATAATCATATCTTGAGGGTTGATAAGAGATACGGACCCTATTTAAGAGAAAAAGGGGTGAGATGATCAGGCTTTTTGATCGTTAGATAGCTATGACGTTTTATGGACCTCAAGGATAGGTTTCACAAAGAGTTCTTGACGATGTTTTAGAGGGGTTTATAGTTCTTTTACCATAAAAAGCCCATCTTCTGATGGGCTTACATAAAGGTTCTTTCTTATTGCCACCCTGATAAAACCGTATTTCTGATAGAGTTTTACAGCCTCTGTGTTAGAGAGCCTCAGTTCAAGAAAGATGCGTTTGATAGCCTTTTGCCTGATCTTGTCCAAAAGGGTAGATATCAATGCAGAGCCAACACCTTTTTGTCTAAAAGACTTCCTAACAAAGAGATTGATTATATGGCACTCATCAAATATAAGACTTGCTATTATGTAACCAATAATATTATCCTCAGCCACTGCCTTCAGGCATATGCTGTTTTTGTTGTAGATCTCCTTGATAAAGGAATCATCTGTCCATTGAAGTTCTACAAAATCCTTAGAAATTGATGTAATCCGATTCACATCTTCAAGGGTTAAAGATTGTATATTAAAAAAAGACTTATCCAAACCTTATCTCCGCTTCTGATTTTCTTATGTACTGGGGGGTTAAATCCTGTGCTGATATTAGTTCACCGTGAATGACCTTTTGTTTTGCTAAAAAGGCAACATTGGTGGCAGATGGATACATGTGTATATCATGTATAAACTCAACCATGTCGCCCAATGCATCCTTCAGCATATCACCATACATCTTAACACCATCTCCTAAGAAGATAGTCTTTTCTTTGATAAGTCTTATTAATTCTGTTGGAGGCAGAACTATCTCTTGTATTATGGTGCTTAGAGCCCCGTCTGTGTTTTTGTATACACCTGCATACAATTCACCTTTACGTGCATCAAGTATTGGGCATATTTGCCGGTCCGTGCAGGCTACATTAAGGGCAAGTGCCTCAAGTGTAGAGACAGGTGCTATTAATCTGTTTGTTGCAAAGGCTAATCCCTTAACAGTAGCAATGCCTACCCTTAAACCTGTAAAAGACCCGGGTCCAATGGCAACGGCAAAATAGTCGATATCATATATGGAAAGATTAGCAGAATTGAGCAAAAAGTCTATGTGTGTCATTAACCTCTCTGAATGTATCGCCCTTATGCCCAATCTTCCATCAGCTATAAGTTTATCTCCATCAAATATGCACACACCACCTATCAAAGTGGAGGTTTCAATGGCAAGTATCTTCACAGGACCTCCTAAATTTTAGTGTAAATAGCAATACTCCTATGCAAACAGACATAGAAAATACCTTTAATGCAGTCATAGTGCCTAAGATATCTGCAGTATAACCAAGTAAAAGATTACCAATTGGAGATAAGCCTAAAAAGACAAATACATAAAGGCTCATCACCCTTCCTCTCTTTGTGTCATCTACCCTCTCTTGAATGAAACTGTTTGAAAGGGCAAGATAGGTTACTATTCCCCAACCACTGAAGACAAGAGATATGACGGTGAGATAAAAATATTTTGAAAATGTAATTATTATCAGAGATACGATAAATACAATTGCGGAAAGGGGTATGAATGTCTGTTTGTCTATTGCCTTCTTCATAAATGCAAGGATAAATGCCCCTAAAAAAGAACCAAGACCTAAAGATGCCATAAGTATGCTTAAGCCGTCTATCTGTCTGTGAAAAATCTCCGTTGAAATAACAGGTAAAAGGTTTATAAAAGGTATCGCAAAAAGGCTAAAGGTTGCTATCATAAGCATTATCAACATAATTGGCCTGTTGTGTCTTACGAATATGAACCCCTCCTTAATTGCATCGATGCTGCTAAGACTACAATCCGATATCATTGCTCTTTTCTTTATCATCAGTAATACTATAATCACTGGGATAAAACTTAGGGAGTTTATATAGAAACATTCAGACATCCCAAAATTTGCAATAATAAAACCTGCAAAGACTGGACCCAACACCCTTGCTATATTGAAAGCCATAGAATTGAGGGCTATGGCATTTGTTAGCTGCTCTTTGCCTGCCAATTCAATAAAATAAGATTGTCTTGCGGGCACATCAAAGGCATTTATTATTCCCAGAAACAATGCCATTAACCCTACATGCCACACTTTTATGATACCCATCTGGGTAAGTATTGCAATCACAAATGCTGGAATCATTGAAAGCCCTTGTGTTATCAAGAGAATATTTCTTTTGTTATACCTATCTGCAATCAATCCACCAAAAAAGGTCAATATCATCAGAGGGAATGAGGATAAAAAGGCAATTAGCCCAAGATAAAAGGGTGAATGGGTGATGGAATAGACGAGCCAAGCCTGTGCAGTTGAGTGCATCCATGTCCCAGAAAGGGAGATGAGCTGGGAAAACCAAAATAAGCGGAAGTCCCTTACATATAAGGCTGGAAAGTATCTCTGTGGGTCATTAACTTGTGGGTCTTGCACACTAAAGATTAATGTTCTAACTCATCAAGAAGTCTTTTGTGGTAGTACTGAGAGGTCTCAATAATATCAACACAGAGGATGTATAAAAGCCCTCCGGCACCCTGAAAACAAACAGAGATAGTCCTACATCTATTGCCCGATGCATGTGAAATGTAACTATCGGTTATGTATTTCTTAAGACCTGTATGAACAAGGAGGTAAAAGTATTCCTTTGACGATAGGTCATCACCTTTTTTTGCAGGTCTAAAGAGCAGATTCTTGGGCTTGTTTATATTGTAAACCATAACCGTTTCGGTTACCTGAATGCCTTTTTTGTCGAGCACAAAGAGACTATCAATGAAGTCTGTCTTGAGAATCTCCTCTTGAAGAATGGCTTGAAAACCTTCCTCTTCTAAACCTTTTAGTTTTTCAACAAGCCGTTCAACAAATCTGTCATACATCTCGTGGTCTTTTCGTGACCTCCTCAACCTCTCGATGGCATTTCTATTGTATAGTGTAATAGCCTTATTTACCTTCTCAAATAATCCGTGTCTTATATCAGAAAACATAGTATCAAGAGGCTTACTAAAGTAATAACCTTGGAGAAGATCTGCCCCCATTGTAAGGGTTCCTATAACCTCTCGCATTGTCTCAACACCTTCAGCCAAGACCAGTGCACCAATCTTCTTACAGAGGTTAACGAGTGCTTTAAAGACCTCTTGTTTATAATAATCACGTTCAATACCTTTTATGATAGACCTGTCAATCTTGATTATATTGGGTTTTACTATCGGTATCCTATCAAAGTTTGAATGTCCCACCCCTACATCATCAAGGGCGATCAAAAAGCCGTAATACTTGAGTATATCTATGAATTTTTGTAGGCCGTTAATCTCTTTGACCTTAGACTCTATGATCTCTATCACCACATTATTAGGGCTTACATCTAGTTCATTTAGGAGGTTTATCATAAAAGATGCCCCCTCATCCCCAGTTTGTATAAGTGATATCTCATAGTTCAGAAATAGTATCTGTCCCTCGTCCAGAAAGTATATCTTGTCTCTAAAAGAGCGAAGACATTCCTCTCTACAGAGCCTGTCAAACTCAAGAAGCAAATCATACCTCTTAGCGGCATCAAAGAGCATCAGTGGTGAGATTAGAGTATTAGTCTGCACATCAAATCCCCTCATAAGACCTTCATAGCCAATGATCCTTTTCTTGCCAGCAGAGATTATCGGTTGAAAGTGAAAAACTATAGACTTTTCACTGATGATCTTTTCTATGCTTGTCTTATCTAAAGGCCTTGGTAAACTATTAGACATATAGCAGGTTCCTTATCTACAATAAATAAAGTTAATTAGTATATCATAACTATTCAGTGGATGTTCACATTCAGGGATTGCAATATCTCTCAAGATTTGTCATATCTATCACTCTGCAAATCCTAAATAGTTCTTGTTTTGTTGTATGTGTTTGATTTTTTTTAAATCAAAATAGCCGTTGGTTTCCCAATTAACCAAAAAATGTGACCAAACTTGTCTCTTATCTGATATAGATGCCTGAAAAGGCTTTGTTGCAACACCTCTACACATGTAGCACCCTAATTTCTAACCGCACATTTTAATGTAATTATTACTATTGTGAATTAGGAGTGCTACATTAAGATAAACCTTTTTGCAGTTCAAAGGCTTTGAAGGTATCTATGTCCGATATGTTATCTATCAATTACATTTTTTGGGTTAAGTTTAAGCAACAGGTTAGGTCATTATTTTTTAGCCTTTGAGATTATTAAATAACCTAATAATGCCAAGTAGTCACATTCGGTTATTCATCTGATAGGTCTTTACAATTTTTAAAAATCTGTATCTGCTATGGTATAGATCTACTATCTTAGGATGCCTTTCTTTTAGGTATTTGGATATGTAGACACCGTTAGGATCAAATTTCTTGGTCTGTATATCTGGGTTAAAAATCCTCGTGTAAGGGACAGAATCAAGTCCACAACCTGCAACCCACTGCCAATTGCCCACATTTAAGGCAAGATCCCCATCTACGAGGTTTTTATAAAAGAACCTCTCACCCAACCTCCAGTCTATAAGGAGGTTCTTTGTAAGAAAACTCGCCACTACCATCCTCACCCTGTTGTGTATCCAGCCCTCTTCTTTGAGTTGGAGCATACCGGCATCTACAATATCAAAGCCTGTTTCAGCCTCCTTCCACTTGTCAAAAAGGGGGCTTTCCCTCTCCCATGGAAAGCCAATCCAGCCTTTGTTAAACTCCTGATCTATCACCTCTGGAAAATTGTAGATCCACAGCCTGTAAAACTCTGACCAGGCAATCTGTCTGATAAAATGTCCTGCATCCGGGTGGTCTTTAGCCATCAGATAGACAGTCCTGGGGGATATTATCCCATGTCTTAGGTATGTAGAGAGCCTTGATGTCCCATTGACAGATGGGATGTCTCTGTTTGATTGATAAAGAGATATGCCGGTTGACAGAAATTTTTCAAACGACTTTATGACCTCCTTTTCATCTTTAAACCAGAGATTTAAGATATTCTGTTGTTTATTGTATGAGGGGATTTCCTCATCCTTGTGAATGAGCCGTGGTGTGTTTAATCTCGTAGGTGTGGTAACTATCTGAATATCCTGCGACAGAAGGCTTGGTAAAAAAACCTTATTATAGAAGTCTGTGAAGCGAAGTCGAAAATTCCTCTCATTAGGCTTTATGAGGAAATTCCATAAGGAGATAAATCTTACCTTATTTTTCTGACAGATAGACTCTATAAGGTTTCCTCTTTTATGAGTGTTTGGCTCACCATCAAAGGCATACCGCACATAGTCAGCCCTTGACCTTATGATAAAGTCTTCAATGTCTTCTAATCGCACAATGTAAAGGTGGGATTTTAATGTCTTCATCTTTTGGGCAAAGTCCAAGAGATAGGCAAAGAAAATGGTCTTTAGGTTGTCTCCGTGCTCATTTTGGTTAAACTTATCTACTACAAAGACAGGG
Source organism: Thermodesulfovibrionales bacterium (assembly GCA_046719235.1). Lineage (GTDB taxonomy): Bacteria > Nitrospirota > Thermodesulfovibrionia > Thermodesulfovibrionales > Dissulfurispiraceae > DUZI01. Next base: position 2,445 of record JBDNDH010000027.1, on the reverse strand, counting down.
ATGATCTCATGTTCCTGCCATCCTTCAAAGAGTGGATTATCCCTGAGCCTAAAGTCTCTCCCAAATATTGATATTATCCTCATGGTTTACATTATACACTATACACAAGAAGAACTCCTGCTTGAGTGCAATAGAGATATATATAAAAATGCGTTAAGAGACCTGGATTCATGAGGACGATGGGTTTAGATCTGCCAGATACGAATACTAAGAGTTTTTGTCTTGCCTTGCTTGTAAAATGTAGCAAAATACCACTTTGTGATAAAACCTGATTAACCTCTGTTTCTAAGGACGAGGTCTATTCTCCATCAACTGACAGTCTTTGTTTTTATCCCTCTGAAATTTCCCATATAATATTCATTGGCATCTTATATAGTCATAGGTTGCATCAAGCCTCTTTTGTCAATCACAGCCTTTGTATCTTGAGTTTCTTATCAGTTAATAGATACTGTATTGTCCTGCTCCAGTATGACTTCCCTCTTTTTTTAATTAGCAAAACAGTTCTGATCCCAAAAAAGCGACCAAACTTGTCTCTCATCGGACATAGATGTCTGAAATGGACCTGTTGCAACACCTCTACACATGAAGCACCTTAATTTCTAACTGCACATTTTTTGTAATCATCACTATTCTGAATTAGTGACGCTACATTAGATAATCCTTGTTGCAGTTCAGTGTCTTTGAAGGCATCTATATCCGATATATTATCTATCAATTGCATTTTTTGGGTTGATCTATAAGGCTTTTTTGACTCATTTGGTTTGTAACTAAACAGAAATTATCCATGGAGAAGACTTAAGTTGAAGGTTCAAGAAAACCTGACTTAGTAGAAAGATTTTCAATACAAACATCTCATATTAAAAAATCTAAAAATACTCGACTTCCAATTAGTTTCAGGTTTTGCCTGATAAGATCAGGTAAAAAGTCCTTCTCCTTTACCAAAAGCGGAAGGACTTTTTATAGATTACTTAGGAAGTTTTTTTGAAGGCACTCTCTATGAGATTATTAATAAAACTTTACTCATTTCTCTTCGTTCTGCTTCCCTGGGCAGGTTCCCTAGAGAGACCCTTAGGAATCAATATTTCCCTTTTTATATTGTTTCGTTCATCAGACTCAATAACCACGTCATCTGCATCAATATGAACCATCAATCTTGCTTGTTCAGAAAGGAGTATATCTGTTCTGTAGTTTACACTTCCGCCTTTGTATTCAAGATTATACCTCGGATCAATATCACCAAGAGATTTTGAGAGAACCCTTTTGCCATTTATTTCGATGTTCATCTTTATCACATTGTCACCCTCTTTCTTATATCTTGCCTTATGGAGTCTTCCCGGTCCATTATTCGCAAGAGTAATTACAACATGATTATCCCTGTCAAGTTCAATGCTTTTCACTGTAAGATCTGGTTTCCTGTCATAGGTTGCCTCGAGTTCACGATCAACCTTCCATTCATCTCCTGGGAAAGAGATGAGTACACTGCCATGAAATTCACCTTTACTTGGATTTTTTAAGATTACCACATATCTTCCTTTTGTCACCTTGAGTTCATCATCATCTACATCATGGACAAGCTGGGGTCTTTTATCGAGAAGCTCCTTTTTCCCATGAAGCCATTTTGGTTTATCCTCCTTTCCGAGAAACTCCTTTGTTTCTTTGACTATATAATCTGTCACTTCATCTACAAGCTTTAGTGTTGGAATAGTATCTATTGTCTTTTGAGAAAACTCTAACCACCATGGCTCATCCACCTTTTTAAAGATTCTTGCATCAACAAGCCTAAAACTCGGCATTCCGTCTCCTTTGTCACCACGAAATTCTGTAACCGTTAGATCAGTATATACCCTGACTCTTCCTGCGCGTTTCACATCAAAGGGGACATAAATTAAATAGGGATCCTTGCTTTTACCAGGTAATAGTTTGAATTTTTTGTGAATTATTCCGTTAGAATCTGTCATTTCTGCTTGAAGAGGTTCACATAAGGGAAAAACCATAAGAAAAAATATCAACATTGTTGACAAAACAGATAGTTTTCTCATAATAACCTCCAAAAGATTAAAAGATCTGCTGATTTTATTGGAGAGCGAGCAAAAAAGTCAATGCATCGAATTGCCTCACCAAAATCTAAACGAAAAGGTCAAATATCTCGGATTTATCTGACAAAAGCAAGAAAAGGACTTAGACATGAGAGATTGTCTATGACATTCATCAACACAAAAGATAAAACTGATAGACAATATATTTGAGTCAAGAGAGATGTCGATATCCTTGACAACATGGTTTGATGAATGATTTGCATAATCTTAGGTTTTATGCGAAAGGCAAGGGGATATAACTTATTGATTTTAGAGTAGGCGCATGGGGGATTGAACCCCAGACCTCTTCCGCGTCAAGGAAGCGCTCTCCCACTGAGCTATGCGCCTAAATTAGACGGCCTGGCTTGCG
>JBDNDH010000269.1:0-3095 GCA_046719235.1 Thermodesulfovibrionales bacterium | reverse complement strand
TGCACTCCTTGCATGTCCGATATGGCAGTAATCATATACTGTAACGCCACATGCATATACACCCACTTTATCTGGATTAAGTGGTATGAATGGTTCCTTTTTACCTGTTAGTGTGTTAAAAACCTTCACCTTATAAGCCTCCTCCTTTTTAGTGATTAATCTCTCTATCCTGCTGATGTATTCTTGTAGTTCCTTGAATCTTTCCTCCACAGGGTCAGGTAGTCTCACATGATCAAGGGTCTCTTTGATCCCATCCTCTTCAACCCTCATTAGTTTCTTTTTGATCACCCTGCCAGGTACGCCGACCACTATGGAATTGTCTGGTATTGATTTTAACACTACAGAATTAGCCCCTATCTTAACATAATCACCAATCTTTATAGGACCTAACACCTTTGCCCCAGCACCCACAACCACATGATTGCCGAGAGTAGGGTGTCTTTTGCCTCTGTCCTTGCCTGTGCCACCAAGTGTTACCCCTTGATACAGGAGACAGTTATCGCCAATCTCTGTAGTTTCGCCAATGACCACACCCATGCCATGATCTATAAAGAATGCCTTACCAATCTTAGCCCCAGGGTGTATCTCTATACCTGTTAGAAACCTACCGATGTGGGATATGAAACGTGGTAGTATTGGAATTTTCATGTTCCATAATGCGTGGGCAAACCTGTGAAGCAGTATTGCATGAAAACCCGGATAAGTTAGCAATACCTCTATTGTGTTTTTTGCGGCTGGGTCTTTTTCAAAGACTGCCTCAAGGTCTGCCTTGATTATTCTCAATATAGCCATGTATTTATGATAATAAACGATTTTACAATTTAAGTGCCATCTAAAATCGATGTAACTTTGATGTTGTCTCAATAACATATTGATAGGTAGGGGCATTTAAGGATCTTGTGTAAGGGTTTGTAGAAAGATCCCAATTTTTGGGTAATTTGTCTAAAGGCAGATGAATGTGTTATTTTATAAAACTCAAAAGTTGCTTCTCTATAATCATTTTCAATGATTTAAGACAGTGAAGGAAAAAATCTTACTATGGACATCATAGCGTTAGACATAGGCGGGACAAATATAAGGTCAGCCATCATCAGAATAAGTGATGAGGGCTATGAGATCATTAAGAAGGTGAAGGTGCAGACTGGTCAATCACCTCTTGAATCGATTGTCTCTTCTGTAGAAGGCTTGTTACATAAAACAAATTTCGACATTCATGCGGTTGGGGTGTCAGTTGCAGGTATTGTCGATAAAAAGACCGGAACCCTCATCAAATCTCCAAATATACCAAAGTTAGAGGGTCTAAATCTCCGTGATTTTCTATCAGACAAGATTACACTTATAAAAGATGTGGCGAGGTTTAGTATTGAAAACGATGCAAATGCCGCAACATATGGAGAATCAATCGTCGGTGCAGGTAGTGAGTTTGATGACTTTGTATTATTCACGCTCGGAACTGGAATAGGTGGAGGGGTGGTTGTTGATAAGAGACTTTTAAACATTCCTGCAGAGATTGGTCACATGAGCATCAACAACGAAGGTTTGCAATGCCCCTGCGGAAATGTTGGTTGTCTTGAGACTATCGCCTCTGCGACCGCCATAATAAACAAAGTAATTGCTTCAATACAAAGTGGCTCTGAGACCTTGATGAAGACGCTTCATAATGGCAACTTTTATAAGATAAACGCTCAAGACATATATCACTCTGCCCTTGAAGGTGATATCCTTGCCAGAAATGTTCTGAGGGATGCAGGTAAGGGGCTTGGAATTGGCATAGCAAATATGGTCAATATCTTTATGCCTGATGCAGTGATACTTACTGGAGGCTTAGTTGGTGCGTGGAATATATATGTTGACTCTGCTATAAAGGAGGCGCATAGACGAAGTATGAAGGAACTAATCTCGAAACTAAAGATACTGCCCTCAAAACTCGGAGACGATGCTGGTATTGTTGGGATAGCATATCTGTCAAAAGGTCTTTAAATGCTGTCAAATATACGAAACTTTTCTATAATAGCCCACATAGATCACGGGAAGTCTACCTTAGCAGACAGGCTGCTTGAATATACAGGTGCGCTCAGTTCAAGAGAGATGACAGAACAGGTGCTTGACTCAATGGACCTTGAAAGGGAAAGGGGCATTACTATCAAGGCTCACGCCGTTAGGCTTAAATACAGGGCAGACGATGGCAACGATTATATACTCAATATGATAGATACGCCCGGTCATGTTGATTTTTCTTACGAGGTCTCAAGGAGCCTTGCCTCTTGTGAAGGAAGCATTCTGTTGGTTGATGCATCACAGGGGGTTGAGGCACAGACACTTGCTAATACATATCTCGCTATTGAGCATGACCACGAGATTATTCCAGTAATAAACAAGATTGACCTGCCATCAGCCGAACCCGAAAAGGTTAAAGAACAGATTGAAGAGGCAATTGGTATAGATTGTAGTAGTGCTATACTGACAAGTGCAAAAGAAGGTATCGGCACAAAAGAGGTGCTTGAGGCAATAGTAAAGAGGATACCATTACCAAAGGGGGACTCACAAAGACCCTTGAGGGCATTAATATTTGATTCTTGGTTTGATAATTATCAAGGTGTGATAGTTCTCGTGAGGGTATTTGACGGATGTATAAAGCCTTTTATGAAGATTAGACTTATGGCCACACAGAGAGAATATGAGGTTGCAAAGATTGGTTACTTTACCCCAAAGATGGTTGAGGCAAATGCCCTTATGGCTGGCGAGGTAGGCTACATAATTGCCGGTATTAAGAATGTAAGTGATACGAGGATTGGCGATACCGTAACAGACGCAAAAAATCCTGCAGATAAACCACTTCCTGGATACAGGGAAGTAAAGCCGATGGTCTTCTGTGGGTTGTATCCAGTAGAAACTCATCAATATGAAGCACTTAAAACTGCCCTTGAAAAATTGAGGTTAAACGACTCATCTTTCACATTTGAGCCTGAGACCTCATCAGCCTTAGGTTTTGGGTATAGGTGTGGTTTTCTCGGATTGTTGCACATGGATATCATCAAGGAAAGGCTTGAAAGGGAATTTGAATTATCTCTCATCAGCACTGCACCCACTAGATC
>JBDNDH010000268.1:0-3102 GCA_046719235.1 Thermodesulfovibrionales bacterium | reverse complement strand
GGTGGAGCCGTTGATGAAGTCAGGATCTACAATAGTGCCTTATCTGCTGAGGAGATTCGTAGACTTTCAAACCGCTGATATGTAAATTTATGCCAAAGGGAGGTAAACAGAATGAAAAAAAGCGCTAATCACATGGCTGTTTTGGTAATCGTTGTTTTGATGTCTATTTCATACATAGTATCGTTTTCGTATGCTTCAGATGAGCGTGAGCAGTTAAGTTCATCGTCAACGGTTCACACTGAGCAATCAACCTATCCGGAGAAAGACCTATCTCTGAAGGAGTTAGTAATCTTGGAACACTACTTCTTCACAGGTCTTATTGGCGACAAGTATCCAATACAGGTGGAACTCACACGAAAGGGTGGCACTTTGATCAACCAAGACCGTTGTAAGCCGCCTTACCGTCCAAATTCATGTCCGTTAGAAGGCCATTACTTTTATCTAAAACCTGGAACTGCAGGCGAACATATACTCTTGAGTGGCACAATAGATGACCAGGGGAATTTTCAGATTTATGAGATGACACTAAATAGCAATATCACCGGCAAGTTTAGTGGTCGTTTTGAGCCAGATCGAACTGGCCGCCAGCGGGACTTGGAGTAGCGCCGATGACAGGCGACACCTTCCTTTCAAACTAAAACGAGTTGCAGTTTATCATTCTTATGAACAATACGAAGATTTGAGTGACATGAGTTGTGAGGATTTAGATCCACACAGACCAAAAGATAGTCCTTGCAATTTTTGCTCTGTAAGATCTGTCAGTTATCCACTTTTGGATAGCCCCCATGGCAAAGCTTTGGTGAATTTACTTTTCCAAAGAATTGGTAAGACCGATTTAGCTATAGAGATGGAGACAACATCCGGCAAGCCAAGCATAAAAAACGGCGCTTCCAGCAACACCTGCAAAGATATTTACGAATTTGAACAAGACGAGATCATCATTTCCCTATACGCTCCACCGTTAATTAGCCTGAAAATTGAGAATTACTCCAATGTTTATTTAGCTGCCCATCCAAACTCTAGCCACTATGGTTTCAATGTATTATTGGTGGGTAGAGACAAGGTGCGTAAGGTAGAATTAAAAGATTTAATCCGTGCAACTCCTGATTGTTTACACAGGATCAACGACATAATCAAGGAAGATCTACGCAAACAGGAGGTAAGTGCCGTGATAGATCCCGACAGCCTTGATAAAGAAAAACTTAAAAGTCTTTACACGCGAAGCTTCATTCTTCGTCCAGACAGGCTTATCTTTATGTTCCCAACCTACGACATTGCATCCTATGCAGATGGTAACATACAGGCAGAGGTTCCCTTCCGTTCCATCGCAGACTGCATCCCCCGAGCCCTCTGAGGATACTGTTTCAAAAAAAGAAACAGAGGTAGTAAAAACAATATCTAACACCGCAAAGTTTGAAGCCTTAAGTGTTACAGATACGGGGCAGGTCTTGCGATATGACATGAAGGGAATAGGGAAAGGGAAATTAGAGATGCTATAGCAAGAGTTGATTTAATGGTTCTATCATTACACACCCCTTAATCCCCTCTTGATAGAGGGGAAAGTATTGGGGAGAGCCCTTTTTGATGAAGGGTAAAGGGATGTATTTAAAACTCTCCTCTTGATAGAGGGGAACTTACAGGGGGACTCCAGTCTTGATAAAGTAGCGATTACAGAAAAACTCCTCTCCTCTTAGAAATCGCTTCTTCAAATCCTCTTATGAAAGTCTCATTTAATGGTATTTTCATAAGAGAAGTTTCAATTACCTTTTAGAAATCGGTTCTTCAAATGATTTTTCCCCCCCCTTCTAAATGGCAGGTAACTGTAGTTTCAATTACCTTTTAGAAATCGGTTCTTCAAATACTCGTCTTTAGGGACTTGCACTTCAAGCAATGTGGTTTCAATTACCTTTTAGAAATCGGTTCTTCAAAAGCACCTATATAAGCCATTGATATATAAACGTGATTTTTGCCATTTGCGTCCCAGGGTTGTCAAAGACCATAAGTTGCATAGAAATTAACACAAAAATCTGGCTCAAAGCAAGTATTTTCAAGGTGCGTCCCAGTGTGTGTATGATAAAACCCCGTTCAGTTTGATGATAAATCGTTCTGCCTCTTTGCTTAATACTGTCCCCTGCTCAGCAAGATAAAGCGTGCGCAAATAGGCATTGCCACTAAAAGATGGGTCAAAGTCCGGGAAATCTGTCGATTCAGATAATTCTATATCTGCCAAATCCGCTGGTTGTGTGAAGTCCGGCATGTAACACCTCCCCTATCTTCAGGTATGGATAAAAATCCTTCAGCATGCCGCTGAAGACAATAGAACCAATGATGCCACCAATTTTGAGCCTTTTTGACTGCCTTGAGGAATATCTCATTAGATCAATCCACTGTGTAGCCTCTTTGCTCTGTATCTCTTTGGCTTTGGTTGTAAGAGTCTGTTTTTCTGCCATTATTAGATGTTTATCAAAGTCTTTACCTCTACCATAAATGTTGTTGAGGTTTATTATCCTCTTAAGCAAGAGCCTGAAGAAAGTCTCAAAGCTCAGGCTGCCATAGCACAAGCCACCGTGCCCTTGTTTAAGTTTAAGTGGGGTATCTAATTGCAGCACTACTGATGTTGTGTCATTTCCCAGCTTAAAGTATTCATGTATTGGGATGTCTAAGATCTGAGCTGAGATTAAGTCATACTTGCCCCTGTTTGTGCCAATGCCACGCGCACCAATTCTCCTAAAGGCATGTATGACAGTGTCTGTATCCTTAGAGGCAAAGCCAATCAGTTTTACCTGAAGCCCAAATGTCTTGTCAGCCATCACAGTGGATGTGGTGGTTAGATCATTTGCGATGATGTATGGATGAGGTATGTCTATGAGAAAAAATAGATAAAAAAAGCACTGCCCTCTTTTGTGGCAATGATTGCAATTAGAGGCACTTTGTTTTTCTAAACAGGTAATGTCCCTTAGCGTCTTGCCAAAGGCCGCCCTCCATCTATCACCCTGTATGTAGATGTCACCAAGATGGATGTCCTCCCTTGCCTGCATTGTCAGTAGCAAAGACCTCACTGTAAAGTCATCAAGGGATTGGGCAAGGTATGAGGTTGCCATT
>JBDNDH010000267.1:0-3103 GCA_046719235.1 Thermodesulfovibrionales bacterium | reverse complement strand
ATACTCTGCTTTAGCAAACTCAAAGGCATCAGTCCACCCTGAACTCTGTCTGATTAATTGCCTGTAATACTCTATTAAGTTCTCCGCAAAGGCTATCTTATACCTAATACTAATAAGCTCTTCATATGCCTTTTTATGACATTCATTTTTCCAATCAAACAGTGTCCCTTCGTATTCATTTTCCTTCAGTATGCTTTCTATCTCCTTTATTACCCCTCTTTTGCCCTGTTCAATCATCCCCAGCAGATGAGTTATCCTGTCTTTATCAAAATCTGGATAACCCATTAGATGCCATGAGGGTATTTTATAGGCAATAGATGCCTCTTTTGTGAGTTGGTTAATTTGATTTATCTTTTTTAGTAAGTCGTTGTATATCTTGACATAATGTTCGTATATTCTTATCTTTGATAGAGGTAGGCTCTCTTGTTCAAACTTGTTAATTATTATCCTTGAATATGCTTCTACTGATGCGTCTGCGTTTTTCAATATGTTTGAGGTGTTTAGCTCTCTTTCTAATTGTCTTATCCTTTCTCTTAGTTTCGTTATTTCTTCATCATAGTTTTTTGCTGCCCTCAGTTCGTCCTCTGCCCATTTCTTTAGATGTGCTATGGTTTCATTGTATATTTTAGTTCTAATCCGTTCATAAGCCTTAAATACCATCTTCCCAGCCTTACCGCCTCTTACATCAATCTTATAGTCTGCTATTGTTTGGTCTTCCCAGTCTTTGTCATTAAAGTCCGGGTAGAGTTGTTTTAGGGCATCTCGGAGGGATTCAAGACCCGGATACTGTGGGGCTATGAATTTGTCGGCATACTGCCTGATGGATTGAGCAATGGTAACATCTCCGTAACGTTTTGATAGATAGGGCACTTCAGCAAACTCTCTTGTTAGCAATTGTTCATATTTTATGAGATGTTTCTGTCTCTTTCTATCAAACAATGCAATCAGTTTAGGTGGTTTATCTCCTGACCACTCTGCTGATTCAATCCATGTCTGAATGAGTTGTTGTGCATCATAGGCATTATAAATATTTACTGCAACCGGTTTAAATCCAAGTGTAAGACCTGCAACTACTGCAGGTATCTGCCCGCCAGGGACAAATCCCATTATACCAATGGTTATCCACAACCCTCCTTCTATAATCTTTATCTTATCTCCTTCAAATCCCCCTTCAATCCCAGTGATTATCCCCTGGGCAAAATCTCCTACTACAGGGATTGAGGTTACCCATGCATTAGCAAGGGCAAGATTTTCGTCTGCCTCACTTGGATACCTCTCATTGAAAATTATGTCATAACTCTGATATAAGGCTAATGCAACACCTAAAAAAAGATCCATTGCGCCAACTGATGCCATATCATCGCCAAACTTTGTATATGCCTCGGAGAACAAGATTTCATATATCTTCTCTTGAAGTTGTCTAAGTGACAAGCCATTTTTAGACACCTTTTCTCCAAGTTTATGGCCAATTAACTTTATCTTTTGAGGGCTGTACTGGAGCCTTTCTTTGACCTTGGATTTTAATATTAGGTCTTTGTCATCCCATCCAATTTGTTTTAGTGTTTGTACATCTTTGGTTTTAATTTCATTTATAAATTCAAGTAGTTGAGGAGATTTACCAGTCAACAATGCCTGTGGGTTCTTCTTTCTCCATATTTCAAACAAAAGATCTAAAAAGTCTTCACTATCATCAAGTGAGGTCATGTTTGCTGATGCAATTAACATTATCTCTGCCTTTGCCCTTTTAAATGATGAGCTTACATTTGCAGGCATATCTTCTAAGGATCTTGCCTTTAATGCCTTCTGGTAGTCTGCCTCGCTTATCTTATTCATCTTCCTTAGCATGGATAAAATACGAGCGGCTAACTCTCCGCTTTCATCTGCCAATAGCTTCAATTGTATCTTTATATATTTGACTATTATTTCCCCTGCCTTAGTCTTCGTGAATCTACTTTCAAGGGTATTTATAAGTCTTGCAGCAAATTCAGGATTTGATTTTTGGATTTTTTCAAGACCACTAACTATCTCCATTGCATCAAGTTTCATCTTGCCTGCTGACCTTAACTGCTCTATCTGTTCCACAAGACTACCTGGCTTTGGAGAAAACCTCAAGATTGTCAACTCATTAACTACTCCCTCTACATCCATTATCATCTGTCTCTCTGTCCACTTCATTAAATTCTGTGCCATCTTCTTAGTTACTGCCTCACTTGACATTCCTGATTCTCTGATAAGCCTCTCTGCATTGCTCGGATCTTCCATTATTTTTCTTGCTAATGATGCAAGCTTCACATCTTCAAGAGTTTCTTGCCAGGGTTGATTTGAGTAAATAATATTTCTTGCAAGCTCATCCCACGACCTTCGGTGATACTTTGCGATATCAGAGATGCCACCCTTTTGATGTTCAAAGAAAAGGGATAGGTTTGATGCTTGCTTTGCAAAATCTGGTGAGTCCCTCATAAAAGGTTTTAAGAAATAATCTGTAATCCCTATCTTTTTCAAGACATCCTCAGGCACTGCGGATATTCCACCTTTTTTTAATCTTAAAACTACCGAACCGTCTTGCATTGAAAATTCAAAGACCCTCATCTTTTCCGGATTTCTCAGATAGTTTTCCATAAACCATTGTTGTCCTGATACACCTCTATAAAAATCACCAGATGCAGTGGTGGCTATGTGGGCTTCAAAATTGTCAAGCATAGCCTCAAGAAACTCACCTTCCATTTTTTTAAGGATTACATTTCCGTCAATCCCTTGTTTGTGGGCATTTAATCCCTTTTCAAAGACTGACCCCATCTTCCCATAACCAAAATCGGGCAATTCCAACAAGCCAAAAGACATTGTTTTGCTTGAAATGTCCTTAGGCATTATAAATCCTTTGGCAACTAAAGACTTGATAAGGTCGTCATTTTGTAAACCCTCTGATATTATTCTTGATAATATAGAGTCAAAGGTTTTAGTAAGAGTTTCCTTTGCCTTTGATGTCTTTTTTCCAAAGTAAACTACATCCATATCCCTTCCCGGCTTCCATGAGCCTATGGCGCCAAACATAGATGTAGTATCTCCAATAGCATTTGCAGTTTTATCTACTGCATCCTTTGCA
>JBDNDH010000266.1:0-3113 GCA_046719235.1 Thermodesulfovibrionales bacterium | reverse complement strand
TCACCATTTTATGTGATAGCACCTGGCGCCCGTTGGAAGACAAAACAGTGGTTACCAGATCGTTTCGCAGAGGTTGCCTCAAGGCTCGAAGGCTTTTCCTTGATTATCGGTAGCAACTCCGATAGGTTTATAGGCGAAAAGATTTGTGAGATATCAAAAGAAGGGTCTATTAATCTTGCAGGAGATACCTCTATTGAAGACCTTATCTTACTCATAAGACACGCAAAGGCTGTGATTTCAAATGACACTGGCCCAATGCATATAGCAGCTGCATTGAACAAACCTGTTGTTGCCATCTTTGGACCAACAAATCCTACAAGAACAGGTCCCTATGGGAAGAACTGTAGGGTCTTAATTCCTAAGATAGATTGCGCCCCTTGTTACAAAAAAAAATGCGTGAAGATGAACTGTATGAACCATATAACGACAAATCAAGTCTTAGATGCCTTAAAAGATCTCTTGGACAACAATAACCCAGAGCGTTTTTAGTGTCTGTTATACACGAATTGAAAAATAGTTAGCCCTTGAATAATAATGAAAGGTATGGATATTGAGTCATACATAAAAGAAAAGGCAAATCTTGTTAACCTGTTTATCTCAAGATATTTCCAACACCATCAGAAACCAGAGGAACTCTTTAACTCAATCCTGTATTCACTAACAGCTGGAGGCAAAAGGATTAGACCTGTGTTGTGTATGGCGTCTTATGAAGTCTTTGGCGGTAATGCTAAGGAGGTAGTCCCTTATGCATCTGCCTTTGAGTTTATCCATACATATTCACTCATTCATGATGACCTACCAGCCATGGACGATGATGATCTAAGAAGGGGTAAACCCACGAATCATAAGGTCTTTGGTGAGGCAATTGCCATACTCGCAGGGGATGGATTGCTGACAGAGGCATTTAAGATACTTTCATCAAAATCATACATGAACTCACTGCCAAACGGCATGTCCGATGGTGTTATTCTTAGCCTTATTCATGAAGTAGCAAGTTCTGCTGGTTTAGATGGCATGGTTGTAGGACAGGCAATGGATATAATATCAGAGCAAAAACAACCCAGTGAGGAGACATTAGTATTTATTCATACAAACAAGACTGCTGAGATGATAAAGGTGTCTGTGAAGGCTGGGGCAATGTTAGCAAATGCAGAAGATAAATATATTGAACTACTTACAAGATATGGTTTAAACATCGGACTGGCATTTCAGATAGTAGATGATATCATCGATATCACAGAGACTACCGAGTCTCTTGGAAAGACCAAAGGTTCCGATGACAGGAAGAAAAAGATGACATATCCAGCACTTTTCGGTATTGACACATCCAGACAAAAGGTAAAAGACCTTGTTGATGAGGCTATAGACACCCTGTCTATATTTAATGAAAGGGCTGAACCGCTCAGATTAATTGCAAGATACCTCTCGGAAAGGAAAAATTAGATGTCATTACTTGAACAGATACAGTCTCCAAAAGACATAAAGTCTCTGACCATCCCCGCATTGAAGGATCTCGCTGAAGAGATACGCAACGCCATAGTGCATAGGGTATCACAAAACGGCGGCCATCTATCATCAAATCTTGGCGTTGTAGAGTTGACCATTGCCTTACACTACGTGTTTGATTCGCCTTCAGATAAAATAATCTGGGATGTAGGACATCAATCTTATCCGCACAAGATAATTACTGGGAGATACAAAGACTTCCACACACTTAGGAAATACGGGGGTATTTCTGGTTTTCCAAAAAGGACTGAAAGCCCCCATGATATATTTGGGACAGGACACAGTTCTACATCAATATCAGCCAGTCTTGGAATAGTAACCGCAAGGGACCTTGACATCAAAAATGGGCAATCAGACAAGGCAAGTGAAAAGGTTATAGCTGTGATTGGAGACGGTGCAATGACCTCTGGTCTTGCCTTTGAAGGGCTCAATCATGCAGGACACCTAAAAAAGGATTTGATAGTCATCCTAAATGACAATGAGATGTCCATATCTCCAAACGTTGGTGCCCTTTCAAACTACCTCACTAAGATTCAAACAACAACCTTTTTTAAAAGATTTAAGAAAGAGACAAAGGCACTGATAGAAGGCATCCCAATGATTGGCTCCACATTTACAAGGCTTGCTGAAAGGGCTGAAAGCAGCATAAAAGGATTCTTCCTTCCTGGTGGTTTATTTATTGACCTGGGATTTGAATACATTGGTCCGATTGATGGTCACGACATCGAGTTGCTTATCAACACCCTAATGGGAGTAAAAGATCAGAGTGGTCCTATCCTTATCCACATAGTTACTGCCAAAGGCAAGGGGTATAAGTTTGCTGAGGAAGACCCATGTATATATCACGGCACGGGTCCATTTGATAGTTGTGAGGGTTTAAAAAATGGGTCGGCTCAAACACAGACAAATCTCACTTACAGCGATGTCTTTGGACAGGCAATAGTTGATTTGGCAGTGAAAGATAACAATATAGTAGCCATTACAGCTGCGATGAAAGAGGGGACAGGTCTTTCCACCTTTGCAGAGCGATTTCCAGATAGGTTCTTTGATGTTGGCATAGCAGAACCACACGCCGTGACATTTGCGGCAGGACTCGCCTCACAGGGTAAAAAACCTGTAGTAGCCATATATTCAACCTTCTTACAAAGGGGTTACGATGAGATTATTCACGATGTCTGTCTTCAGAACCTTCCTGTGTTATTTGCCATCGATAGAAGCGGAATAGTAGGAGAGGATGGCGCTACGCATCAAGGCATTTTTGATATATCATATCTAAGGCACATACCCAATCTTGTGATAATGTCTCCTAAGGACGGTGAAGAATTAAAAGAGATGCTCGCCTTTGGCTGTGCGCTGATGTCACCTTGTGCTATTAGATTTCCGAGAGGTAAGGTTGAGTCACGTTCAGATGAGACCCCCGAACCTATATCCTTAGGGAAGGCAGAGATAATAAACGAGGGCAATGATGTATTAATCTTGGGAGTTGGAAACACAGTTTTAAGGGTAAAGAGGATAATACCGAGATTACTTGAGGCGGGAATAAATGCCTCACTTGTCAATATGAGATTCATTAAACCGCTGGACAAAGACCTGATAATAAACTTAGA
>JBDNDH010000265.1:0-3116 GCA_046719235.1 Thermodesulfovibrionales bacterium | reverse complement strand
GCTCTTCCGATCTGGTAAAGGTTTACATAGATAGAGACAAGGCGGCGGACTTAGGTGTGGATATAGCCACCGTTGCTGAGACAGTCAACATACTGATTGGCGGTGAGATGGATGTCACAAAATATAAGGATGAGACAAAAGGTAGAAGATACGATGTCCGTGCAAGGCTGTATCCAGAAAACAGGGACAATCCAGATGATGTAGGGCGTCTATTGGTAAGGAGTAAGGATGGTCGTATGGTTGAGTTGGCAAACATCGTATATATCAAAGAAGGTGGTGGTCCAAGTGTAATAAACCGTGTTGACAGACAGAGGGCGGTAACACTATTTGCCAATCTTGAAGGCAAGCCACTCGGTCAGGCAAAGGACGAATTAGATAGCATTGCAGCCAAGATACTTCCACCTGATTACACTACTGCATATAAAGGCGCTGCGGACCTCATGGGAGAGTCGTTCTTCTATCTCTTATTTGCCCTAATACTCGGTGTGATTATGGCTTATATGATACTTGCATCACAGTTTGAGAGTTTTATACATCCTATAACCGTATTGTTGAGTATGCCTTTTTCATTCATAGGTGCTTTTGGTGCCCTATTGATTACTGGCAATACCCTCAATATCTTTAGCTTCATAGGACTTATCCTGCTGATGGGGTTAGTAAAAAAGAATGCAATACTGCTCGTTGATTATACAAACACACTAAGGGCAAGGGGAATGCAGAGAAGGGATGCCATCCTTAAGGCTGGTCCTGTCAGATTGAGACCAATCCTTATGACTACCTTTGCTATGATACTTGGCATGATGCCAATTGCTATCGGGATAGGAGAAGGTGCAGAAACGAGGGCACCAATGGCAATAACCACCATAGGTGGACTGATAACCTCACTGCTTCTTACACTCATCGTCGTTCCTGTTGCCTATGACCTGTTTGACGAATGGGGAAATAAGATGGCAAGACTCATCAAAAGGAGGCAAATCAAATGAAAATGGCACTAATTGCATACTGTGAGGCTGCCGATATAGAGATACTAAAGGCTATCAAGGAGGTGGGTGTTAAGGGATACACAAAGTTTGAAGAGGCATTAGGAGAAGGGACAGAGACCCAACCGAGATTAGGCACACAGTGTTGGCCAGGCAAAAATAACGTCCTTGCTATTGCTGTGGATGACGAAGAGGTAGAGCCACTTCTCCAGAAGATAAAGGAACTAAAGTCTGAATACCCTCGGGCAGGTATCAGGGCATTTATACTGCCTGTAGAAAAGATGGTCTGAAGATGATTAAAAAAAAAGGACATTAATAAAGGTAATCGCCTTATTATTTATATTAGTCGCCACTGTCATACTCTATATGTTCTTTGGTCTCAAGGACCAAACCCCTCAATTTAAAACAGAAAAGGTCACAAAGGGTAGTCTATCCGCATCTGTGACCGCTACAGGCACATTGAGTGCCGTCACCACAGTAACTGTAGGCACACAGGTATCAGGCACCATCAAAGAGATATATGTTGATTACAATTCACCTGTGAAAAAGGGACAACTGATTGCCCTCATAGACCCAGACACATTTCAGGCACAGGTCAATCAGGCAAGGGCAAATCTCAGCCTTGCAAAGGCAAACCTAAGGAAGTCAGAGGTATCCCTTGAAGATGCTGAAAGGAACTATAAAAGGTATAAAGCCCTCTTAGAAAAAGAACTAATCTCAAAAAGTGAGTTTGACTCTACCCAGACAAACCTTGAATCCTCAAAGGCACAGGTTGAGGCATCAAGGGCGCAGGTATTACAGGCAGAGGCTGCACTGAAAGTTGCAGAGATAAACCTCGCACATACAAGGATAATCTCACCTGTTGACGGTGTGGTAATATCAAGGAGCGTTGATGTAGGACAGACCGTTGCTGCAAGTTTTCAGACCCCTACCCTCTTCAGCATCGCCAAAGATCTTACAAAGATGCAGGTTGTGAGTTCAATAGTAGAGGCAGACATAGGGATGGTAAGGAAGGGACAGGCTGTCGAGTTCACCGTAGATGCATATAGAGAGTCTGTATTTAAGGGGAAGGTCTCAGAGGTAAGGATTGCCCCAATAACTGTTCAAAATGTCGTAACCTATGAGGTCATCATACTTGTAGATAACCTTGAACACAAATTAAAACCCGGCATGACAGCCAATGTATCCATTATAGTTGACTCAAGAGATAATGTCATCAAGATACCAAACTCGGCACTGAGATTTAAGATGCCCGAGACCCTCCAGCAAAAGGACAGACCACAACAACCTCAAAGAAAAGGACCAGGGGCTTCTGTGTGGATTATCAAAGATGGTAAACCAACTAAGGTATCTTTAAAGACTGGTATAACTGATGGTCAGTTTACAGAGCTCATCTCTGGGGAGATTAAGGAGGGGGATGAGGTTATCGTAGGGGCAATCACTAAAACATCCCCGTCACAGAGACAACAAGGCTCTGTAGGACCAAGACTTTTCTGATCTAAGATGGCTCTCATAGAGATACATAATCTTAGAAAGACATATGACCTCGGTGATATAAAGGTAAATGCCCTTTGTGGCATCTCCACAACTATCCAAAAAGGTGAGTTTATAGCAATAATGGGACCTTCTGGTTCAGGCAAATCAACATTCATGAACATACTTGGTTGTCTTGATACACCAACAGAGGGTAAATATATCCTTGATGGTGTGGATGTAGAAGGGCTATCAAGGGATGAACTTGCTGGATTGAGAAATAAGAAGATAGGCTTTATCTTTCAGGGTTTTAACCTCCTATCCCGCACATCTGCTATTGAAAATGTAGAACTCCCCTTGATATATGCAGGGTTGCCATCAAGTCAGAGGAGAGAGTTAGCAATGTCTGCATTAAATAGGGTAGGTCTTGAAAACAGATACAACCACCTACCAAATCAGCTATCAGGCGGACAGCAACAAAGGGTGGCCATTGCAAGGGCACTTGTTAACAACGCAGAGATAATACTTGCAGATGAGCCCACAGGAAACCTTGACACTAAGACAAGCAATGAGATCATGAACCTGCTTTTGGAACTCAACCAACAATCAAACATCACCATAATACTCGTCACACATGAGCCTGATATCGCTGAATACGGAAAA
>JBDNDH010000264.1:0-3124 GCA_046719235.1 Thermodesulfovibrionales bacterium | reverse complement strand
CGTGAGGTTGACTTTATTTGTTTGAAAATCATATAATTTTAGTTCATTTTTGTTGGGAGGTTAAAATGGGTGGAGCATACACAACATACAATCCTCATAAGATAAAGAGGAAGAGAACACATGGTTTTTTGAGCCGTTCTTCATCAAAGGCAGGACGAAAGGTTTTAAACAGGAGAAGGGCAAAAGGAAGGAAGAGACTAACACCTTAGGACCCCTGTGACACATTTATTGATCCAACTTGTTAAGGCTTACCGTTATCTGATTTCACCATTGATACCGTCGTCTTGTAGATTTAAGCCTTCGTGCTCTGAATACTGTATTGAAGCACTACAAAGGTATGGACTTTTAAAAGGCATAACCCGATCTGCTTACAGGATACTGAGGTGTAACCCATTATCTAAAGGAGGTTATGACCCTGTTAAATAGAAGATTTTGCAGCAGGTATCAGTAAAAAATGGACAGAAACCTATTATTAGCAATCATCTTGTCAATAGGCATCCTTATCGGCTATCAATATCTCTATACAATATTTTACCCCCAAGAGCCCAAACAGACCGAGACCCAAAAGGTCGAAACCCCTCAAGAGAAGGCTACCCAAACCGAAAAAAAGGCTGAAACCCAAAAAGACACCAAGGTTGAGACAAAAAGGGAAATCTCTATAACCCCCTCAACAGAGCAAGGGCGCAAGATAATCGTAGAAAACGATGTAATGAAGTTGGAGATGACCACCAGAGGTGCCACTATCCTCAATGTTGAGTTAAAAAAATACAAAGACACAAGTGGCAATAACATTATTTTAAAATCTGACCCGATACTGCCACCATTTGTGATTGGAAGTGATGAAAACTTTAATCTCTCACAGGTTAATTTCGTATCAAAGGCTAAAGACTTTATAAAGATTGAGCAAAATGCAAAGGCTGAGGTCATCTTTGAGTTTGCCAAAGAGGGTATTATAATCAAAAGAACCTTTAGATTCACAGGTGATAATTATGCCATAGATCTAACCGATGAGATAGACGGTCTCAACACCTACTGGATATCTCTTGGAAAGGAATTTGGCATCTATGAAAAGGTCTCTGAAGTACATTATGGCCCAGTTGTCCTTAAAGATGCCGAGAGACTTGAGTTTGATTTAGGCAAGGTCAAAGAACCAAAATACTTCAAAGAAGGCCTTAAATGGATTGCACAGGAAGACAAATACTTCTTTAGTGCAATAGTCCCCAAAGGTAAGGTTGAGGAGGCAAAGATATGGGATAAGGCAGAGACCACCCTGTCTGCACTCAAGATGCCCTCAGGCATAAATAATTACCTTATCTATACAGGACCAAAAGAATACGATTCACTTGAGAAGGTGGGTTATGGGCTTGAGCATATAGTGGATTTTGGGTTCTTTTCATTCCTTGCAAGACCTTTATTCTGGGTCTTAAAGATTTTTTATAGTTTTACCTATAATTATGGTGTTGCCATAATACTCCTGACAATCTTGGTTAGGATACCTTTTATACCAATCATAAACTCAGGGCAAAAATCCATGAAGAAGATACAAGATATGCAACCCCGCATGGCTGAGATCAAAGAAAAATATAAGAACGATCCGCAAAAGATGCAAAAGGAGTTGATGGAACTTTACAAGACCCATAAGATAAACCCCATGTCAGGATGCCTCCCCATATTGCTACAAATACCGGTTTTCTTTGCACTTTACAAGGTTCTATTGATAGCAATTGAATTGAGAAACGCACCATTTATGTTGTGGATAACAGACCTTTCAGCCAAAGACCCTTACTATATCCTGCCTATCATAATGGGTGCCACAATGGTGATACAACAGAAGATGACCCCATCAGCAATGGATCCAATGCAACAGAAGATCATGATGCTGATGCCGGTAGTTTTTACATTTTTATTCCTTACATTCCCCTCAGGACTTGTACTATACTGGCTTGTTAACAACATCCTAAGCATCGCCCAACAATACTATATAAACCAGAAGATTAAGAAAGAATCTTAGTCAAACAAATGTTTATTTACAATGGACTTCTCAATCGATGATGATCTAATCATTGCCGAAAATCTTTACAATGAAAACCGCTACGAAGAGGCAGGCTATTTTTATTTAAAATCAATCGCATCGGGTGTTACAAACCCTTACCCCATCCTAATGTCTGCCTATCTGTTTTACCGTTTTGGTCAAAGAGAAAATTTTAACAATATAATGAGATACCTGAGATCTATAAAATTCCCCACACACATAGGGCTCTACAGGCACCTCATGGTATTACAATCTGGTATCTACCATCCAGATGACATTAGCAATAAAGGCTTTTTCACAGAGGATGACATCGTTCAGATATACAAAACATATCTACACGAGATAAAGTCTAACGACTTACATAACGAGAAGGATCTTTTCGAAAATAGTATCACAAGTCATCTTGACTATGACATGCTTTTTTTTATCACAAGACTCCTAAAACCAAGACATGTTTTAGAGTTTTCACCCAAACACGGCCTTTCAACAATATTCATCCTCAAGGCTTTGATGTTGAACAATAAAGATTTTACCTTTGCTACCTTTGATATCATTGACTCACCAGAATTTTATCAAAGGATGGATAGATTTAATATGAACCTAAGGA
Organism: Thermodesulfovibrionales bacterium; assembly: GCA_046719235.1. GTDB lineage: Bacteria > Nitrospirota > Thermodesulfovibrionia > Thermodesulfovibrionales > Dissulfurispiraceae > DUZI01. Next base: position 485 of record JBDNDH010000264.1, on the reverse strand, counting down.
TAACAGTAGGTGATGCAATAGTAACTATCCCTCAGTATCTAAGAGAAAAAGGGCTTTTGAGGCAGATAGACCTATGCTTTATAGATAGTGAACATACGTATGACTTTGCACAAAAATACACCAAAAAAATATTACCTCTCTTAGGTGAAAATACCACCCTGATAGTTCACGACATGTGTTACTGTCCGAGATATCCACAAAAAAACATAAACCACTATGGGGAGTCATGTGCAAAAAACATCTGTGGACACATAAACTCCTATGGAGAGGCAGAATACTTAGGGAGATTTTTTCACGAGATTAAAGGCTATCGGATATTCTTGACTCATAGATTGTTTGGAGGCTTTGGTCTCTTGTCCCCAAAGATAGAAAAAAACCTCCCTTTGATTGATCGTCTAAAGAGAGAGGTAGAGGGTTTTATATACAAGACTTTCAAAGGGCAATTCCACGAAGACAGAAAGATCCCTTGTCTTTTGATTGCTATA
>JBDNDH010000263.1:0-3133 GCA_046719235.1 Thermodesulfovibrionales bacterium | reverse complement strand
TCGTTCATCATCTAAATACATACCCTGATTACAAACACATGAGACATCAATTTTATTTCCATATTGCCAGGAGAATACTTGTAGAAAATATTTACTTTTAGTGCTAAAGTTATTGATAAATATCAAGTTTGCCTCAAAGATATATAGATTTTTTGTTTAGCCACTTTAATATAGTCGCTGTTCATGTAAATTCTTATATGTGTTATAATTTAAGACAAAATTTTTCAATATACAATATAATATGAATAATGTAAGTTTTATAATCGTTGATGATTCAAAGGTTGTGAGGACTGTTGTTAAAACCATTATTGAGACTCACATTGGTAGTAATGTAATATATGAGGCGTCAACAGCCTCTGAAGCCTTAGAGATAATAAAAAAACATAATGTTGATATAATAATATCAGACTGGGAGATGCCAGGCATGACTGGTGATGAGTTTTTGTATGAGATAAGAAATAATCCCAAAACCAAACATATCCCGTTCATTATGATGACTAAGCACGGGACAAAGGATTTCATAATAACCGCAACACAATTAGGCGTTAGTCAATATCTTGTCAAACCTTTTAGCCCAGCAGAATTAGAAGATGCAATAAGAAAATCATGGAATAATGCTACTAAAAGGGGATCGCAGAGATATGCATCATTACCACCACATGCTGTAGTGTTAAAAATTGATGATAAATTAAAGATACCTGCAACTATAGTAAATATAAGCAGAACAGGGATTTTATTGAGGCTTACCTATTCTGAACAGATAAGGCTATACGGTGCATATGAAATATACCTAAAGGTTTCAAAGGAGAACAAAGACGATCAATGGATAGTAGGTCCACTCTTAGGCAATATAGTCAGGATTGAATCTGATACTACTGAAAAGGATAAGAAGAATCTTGCATTGGTTGCCCTATCATTTGACCCTAAGGGGATTCCAAAGTCTGTTGAGAATGTCTTTTTATCCTTTCTTAAATGGCTAAATAGTAGGACTCCTAACTCAGTACCTGCATTGTGATTAAAATGATTGAATTTCAACCAAGATGGATAGCATGGGAGATCACTCGTAGGTGTAATCTACACTGTATTCACTGCCGTTCCTCGTCTGAACTTGATGATAAAGGGCATCCTGATATCTCCAGAGATAAAACCTTTAAGATCATTGATGACATTAGTGGATATGCAAAACCAGTATTGGTATTGTCTGGAGGCGAACCATTATTAAGGGAAGATATCTTTGATATATCACGATACGGCACAGAAAAGGGACTGAGGATGTGTCTTGCCACCAATGGCTCTTTGATTACAGACAACATCTGTCGCAAGATAATAGATTCAGGGATAAGAATAGTCTCATTAAGTTTGGATGGTTCTACCCGTGATATCCATGACAATTTTAGAGATCAGAAAGGTGCCTTTGATGCTGTGATGAATGCAGTAGCCCTGTTTAAAAAAAACGGTATCGATTTTATAATAAACTCTTCTTTTACAAAGAGAAATCAACATGACATTGAAAATGTATATAAACTTGTCAAAGAACTTGGCGCAACTGCCTGGTATATGTTTATGGTCGTCCCAACAGGTAGAGGAGAGGATGTTTTAAATGAACTGATCTCTAAGGATGATTACGAGTCAATCTTGAACTGGCATTATGAGATGGAAAAACAGGAATCTGCCCTACTTGTAAGACCTACCTGTGCCCCACATTATTATAGGATAGTATTACAAAGGGCAAAGGCTGATGGTAGAAGTTTCAAGAGAAGAAGCCTAAAGTTTTCAACTGGTGGTGCAAAGGGGTGCATTGCAGGACAATTAATATGTTTGATTAATGTTGATGGTGATGTGTATCCTTGTAGTTATTTCCCAAAACCTGCTGGTAATCTTCATAAGGCAAGTTTTAAGGATATATGGGAAAAGTCATCCCTGTTTACTGAATTGAGAGAATTCAAATCGTATAAAGGTAAATGTGGAGTGTGTGAGTATATCAATGTATGTGGAGGCTGTAGGGCAAGGGCATATGCCATAAGTGGTGATTATCTTGACGAAGAGCCTTTTTGTAGTTACATACCCAGAAAGACAGTGAGTCTTGGGGGTTGTCATGAATAATACCTTTTTGCTTGCATGCAAAGGACAAAAGACCAGTTATACCCCAATATGGCTCATGAGACAAGCTGGGAGATACATGTCTGAATACAGACAGATGAGACAACGGTATGATTTCCTGACACTCTGTAAGACTCCTGAACTTGCAGTAGAGGTTACTCTGCAACCTGTTGATTTATTGGGTGTTGACGCTGCTATACTATTTTCAGATATCCTTATACCCATAGAGCCTGTAGGTTTTGAACTTGAATTTTCCGATAAGATTGGGCCTGTTATCCATAATCCTATCAGAGATAGGGACTCTCTTAAACATCTAAAGAAATTAGAACCCGATCAAACTCTTCAGTTTTTAAAAGATACTATAATGATGCTAAAAAGAGAATTAAATGTCCCTTTAATCGGGTTTTCCGGTGCACCATTTACACTAGCTACTTATCTTGTAGAAGGTGGAGTATCAAAAAACTTTGTTCATACAAAGGCTATTTTATATGGTGATAAAGATTTTTTTGATGAGTTGATGGAGTATCTCACTCAACTTGTTATAGATTACTTAGATTATCAGATCCGCTCTGGGGTTGACGCAATACAGATTTTTGATACATGGTTAGGGATACTCACCCCTAAGGATATCGTAGAGATAGTATCAAGGTATATTAACTATATCATTGAAGAAATTAAAAAAATATACGATTTGCCAGTCATATATTTTCCATTCAATTGCGGTGCGGTGATGGATACCTTTAATGATTGTAAGGCTGACGTTTTAGGCATTGATTGGAGGGTTGACATTGGGAATATGGTTAATATCATAAAAAACAAGGCAATACAGGGTAACTTAGACCCGTGTGCCCTTTTTGGCTCAAAGAAATATATCAAAAATAACGCCTTGGATATTATTTCAAAGGCAAAAGGTTTAAAAGGACATGTCTTTAATCTTGGTCACGGTATCCTACCAGATACCCCTTTTGATAATGTCAGATACCTTGTAGAGATAGTTAAAAATTCTGATAGACTGTAATAAGATAGGGCGGCA
>JBDNDH010000262.1:0-3137 GCA_046719235.1 Thermodesulfovibrionales bacterium | reverse complement strand
TATGAAAATGGCTACATCACAAAGGATGAATACGAATCAGGCTTAGATGCCCCTTTGCCCACAAAACCACACTATAGAAAGTTTGATGCACCATACTTTGTAGAACATCTTAGGCAACAACTTGAGCTGAGATATGGTGATGCAATCTATACATCAGGGCTGAGGATACACTCCACAATCGATAGGGATATGCAGAATCTCGCAGAGGATGCACTCAAAAAGGGAATATCTGATATCGAGAAAAGGGTAAAAAAGGGTGTTCAGGGGGCTATTGTTGCCATAGACTTAAAAGATGGCAGCATAAAGGCTATGGTGGGCGGGACTGATTATTGGGAGACCCAATTTAATAGGGCAACAATGGCGCTTAGACAACCAGGTTCTGCCTTTAAGCCGTTTGTTTACGCATTAGCAATAAAGGAAGGCCTATCGCCGGATTATGAGATATTGGACGAACAAATAAGCTTTCCCGGCTCTAAACCTAATACTGTTTGGTCACCCAAAAACTATGACAATGAATATAAAGGATACGTGACCCTCAAAACCGCATTAGCACTGTCACTAAATACAGCAACAGTAAGGCTTGCACATAACCTCGGAGTTAATAACATTATAGACTTTGCCAAACAATGCGGGATCAAGTCTCCTCTTCAACCCTACCTCCCAATAGCACTTGGGGCATCTGATGTAACACCCTTAGAACTCACCTTGGCTTATGCTGTATTTGCCACAGGTAGAAGGATTGAACCAGTTGTATATACAAGGATTACTGACAACAGAGGCATGACCATTGAAGAAGGGGGGATGTATTATACCCAAAAGGCAGAGGTGTTAAGCCCAGAGGAAACTGATGAGATAAGGCAACTTCTGAGGGCGGTGGTTACATCAGGCACAGCACAGAAGGCTATGGAATTAAAGAGAGAGGTCTTTGGCAAGACTGGCACAACAAATGACTTTTCTGATGCGTGGTTTATAGGCTTTGACAGTTCACTTGTTGTTGGCGTATGGGTGGGGAGGGACAATCATAAACCTATTGGCAATAAAGAGGCTGGCGCTCGTGCTGCCCTGCCTATATGGATAGACTTCATGAAGGGCGTCAAAAATTTGCAACGCTACAGACCGTAATATCCAGACACCTTTATTGTAATTAAATCTCCAGAATCACCAAAAACCTCAACATCTTTGATGAGGGTCTATACATTTTTAAGATATTTCTTTTATTCTCTCTTCATTACCTACGGACTCTTGAAACTTTACAGAAATTGACATTGCATGTGATTTTTTGTTATAAAATTAATTCCCTAAATTGAAATTCCCGGGTAGCTCAGTCGGCAGAGCAGGTGGCTGTTAACCACCCTGTCGGGGGTTCGAGTCCCTCCCCGGGAGCCTTCCTAAGTTACACAATCCTCCTGACTTTATCATCAAAACCCCAAAACTCTACTTTATCTTCAGCAAAGCATTGAAAATACTACATTGGCATTCTTATCTTTGATTTGTTTTGTTTAACTTAATATTGAGTTTAAGGTTTTTCAATCTGATTTGTTACTTAAATTTTGCAAAATATTCATCAATCTCTGGCCTTAATTCTACTCCTGCTCTTTCAAAGCAGTTAAGCAATTCCTCATAAGCACCATCACCACCCAAAAAATCCCAGAATTCTTTTCCAACCATTAATTCATTATCCAAATCCAGCATGCCTTTTAATGTCCATCTTTCATAAGGCTTTGGTTCATAGGGATTGTAAGGTATTGCAAGATAAGAATTCACCTTTGCATCAGGATTTTTCAATAGAAAAATAGCAATCCACTCTAATAAGGTTCTCTTAAAATCCTTAAAGTTGCTTATATTAGGTTTTACAGTTTTTAAGTCAAACAAGTAGACTTCTTCATCTGATTTTCGAACAAACAAATCTACCTTTACAGTTTTTATTTTGTTTGTTTTCCCATCTCTACAAACTTTTCTAATTTTCTCTATCTCATCTTTTTTGTTGGGAGGCATACCAATAGTAAGGTTATTCATGATGTGCTGAATTTTAGTCTGGGCTTGTTCACTAATACTATCACCCACAATATACTGTCTTTGCGCAAATTTGGAGTTCAACTTTGCCAATGTTTCAGCAACAGGTTCAAAAATAGACGTACCAAAGGTCGTATTTAATGATGGATAAAAGAAAATAATGCCATTCTATCCCTACCCAATAACCGAAAATGAAAAGGCATTTGAGTAGTCTCTGGCTTGTAATCGGTAAATTTTTTTCTAAGACTTTCTTTAATTGTATTTTCAATTAATTTTATTTGGTCTTCTGTTATAGACATCTTATTTTCCCTTTAAGTGAAATATTATTTCTGCATATGCATTGGATCTATCTTTTTCAACTCTGTTTAGCACAGGACGCTTAAATTGATTAACTATTCTCATGTTTGCCAGACGGGCGATATCAGGATAAAGATTAAACTTATCATTTGCTACTAAAAAGACATCATAATCTTCTACAAGATACTTTCTACAATTGATTAGTGATTCTGCTATCCCCTGTACATAAGCAGCTCTTGCCTCTTTACCGTATCCTTTATTGAGTGGTCCAATTTCTAATTCATCTTTTCTAGGAAACCCAAATATTTCATATGCATATGCATGTTGATCATGATAATCAATAAGACCAACATAAGGTGGACTTGAAAAAATACCTCTAATCTTCTGTTTAAGCAAAATTTTGGCAAATTCAGGTTTTATTTTTGTAATCTCTTCATAAATATCTATATTTCTGCTATCACCTGTTAAGCAAATTTGAAAGGTATCTGTTCTTAATTTTTCAAATTCACTAAGCCGATTCAAAGTATCCAAAGTATATCTTTGCCACCATGCCTTAATTGAAAAAATAGGTTTACATATTTTCCCATGTTTTTTACAGTAATACGTTGTTGTAACAGGATCTTTTAGTGTCGCTAAATCTGCATGGGTCGTTGCCCGACAGGAACGAACCGTTCTGCTTAGAATTACTGTTAATATTTTTCTAATGTCTTCGTCCTCTATTTTTTTCAACTCATTTGCTATAAAATCTATTTCTTCTCTAACTGGCAATAAATACCATTTATCTAAAAAAGAAGCATCTCTATCTTGTTTAATCCTAATTTTATATT
>JBDNDH010000261.1:0-3162 GCA_046719235.1 Thermodesulfovibrionales bacterium | reverse complement strand
ACGCAATTATATCCGAGATTGAGGAGCATCATAAAAAGGGGCAACCTGTTCTTGTTGGTACAATATCAATCGAAAAGTCTGAGCATCTTAGCCATCTTCTAAAAAAGAAAGGGGTCAAACATTCGGTTTTAAATGCGAAGTATCATGAAAGAGAGGCGGAGATAGTAGCACAGGCAGGGAGAAAGGGTGCGGTTACCATTGCTACTAATATGGCTGGCAGGGGCACAGATATTGTTTTAGGCGGAAATCCTGAGGGTATAGCAAGAGAAATGTTGTCTTCAAAAGAGACCTACACTGATGATGAGTACAAGGCTGTATTGAAAAGTGCAAAGGAGATGTGTGAAAAGGAGAAACAAGAGGTTATCTCGCTTGGAGGCTTGCATATTATCGGCACGGAAAGACATGAGGCACGTAGGATAGACAATCAATTAAGAGGGCGATCAGGTAGGCAAGGTGATCCGGGTTCTTCAAGATTTTATCTTTCCTTGGAAGATGACCTTATGCGGATCTTTGGCTCTGACAAGATAAATGGGCTTATGAACATGCTCAAGATGGATGAAAGTGTGCCAATTGAAAACAAGATGGTCTCAAAGGCAATTGAAAATGCACAAAAAAGGGTAGAGGCGCACAATTTTGATATAAGAAAACACCTCCTTGAATATGATGATGTTATGAACAAACAGAGGAAGGAGATTTACTCTTTCAGGAGAGAGGTTTTACTAAATCCATCTGTTAAGGACAGACTTTACGAGATGGTTGAAGATCAGGTTGATGATTTCTTGGCAGTGTATTGCCCAGAGGATAGTGACTACACAGAATGGGATATCAATGGGTTAACTGACTCAGTCTATGGGATATGTGGTGTAGAGTATCTACCGCCTGATAACTTCAGATCTGCAGATGAACTTTTTGAACACATTGTCAGATTTTTAAAAGAGGTGTATGAGAAAAAAGAGGCCTCTGCAGGACCTGATTTTATGAGATACATCGAAAAGATGATATTTTTGCAGGTTATAGATACACACTGGAAGAATCATCTACTTGCTATAGACCATCTTAAGGAGGGGATCGGATTAAGGGGGTATGCCCAGAGAGACCCTCTTGTTGAATACAAGAAGGAGGCCTTTAATCTCTTTTCAACCTTATCAGACAGGATCAGGACGGAGATAATCTCAAGGTTGTTTAAGATACAGATAAAGGTTGAGACAGCTCAAGAGATACAAGAAATGTCGCATCAAAGGGCAGAACAGTCTCGTATATCTGATGCAAAAAAAGAACCCACAAAAAAAGACAGAAAGATTGGCAGAAATGACCCATGCCCCTGTGGAAGTGGAAAGAAGTTCAAGAAATGCTGTGGTATGAACTAAATTAATCTACAAACCAAGTTTATGAAGGCACTTATCGTAGATGATGAGAGCAATATTAGGAAGGTCCTTACACTTCTACTTTCTGAGTTTAATTTTACAATCAAAGAGTCCAGCGGTGTAGCAGAAGCCACAAATCAAATAAACAAAAATACCTTTGACTTAGCCCTCATTGATTTAAGACTTACAGATGGTTCAGGCTTAGACCTCCTAAAGATTTTAAAGTCAAAGACCCCTGAGACATTTGTGATTATAATCACTGCCTTTGCCTCAACTGAGAATGCCGTTGAGGCTATGAAGTCAGGTGCATACGATTACTTCATTAAGCCATTTAACCTTGACGAACTCAGGATAAAGATTAAAAATATCGTTGATACCATCATCTTACAAAAGAATGCCAAGAACTTTGAGATACTGGATGACACATTCGAAGGGATGATTGGCACCTCGGAGGCAATGAAAAATATCTTCAACATGATTACAAAGATTGCCCCATTTGATACAACTGTATTAATAACTGGAGAGAGTGGCACGGGCAAGGAACTCGTTGCAAAGGCAATCCACAGAAGAAGTATGAGGAGAGATGCGCCTTTCTTGACTATCAACTGTGCTAGCCTGCCTTCAGAATTACTTGAGAGTGAACTTTTCGGTCACACAAAGGGCTCTTTTACAGGTGCATATCTATCAAAACCTGGACTCATAGAGCAGGCAAACAAAGGAACCCTATTCCTTGATGAGATTGGAGAGATGCCCCTTGCGATTCAATCGAAACTTCTGAGATTCCTTGAGGATAAAAAGATAAGACCTATTGGGGGGACTACTGAGATTGATGTAGATGTGAGGGTGATATCCGCATCCAATAAGGATTTGAGAGATGAAAATATCTTCAGAAAAGACCTTTTTTTTAGGATCTCTACATTTCAGATAAATATTCCTCCTCTGAAGGAAAGGAGAGAGGATATACCGAGGCTTATAGACTTTTTTGTCAAGACATTTTCCCTGAAATACGGTAAGACCATCTCCAAGATAGACGATGCCTTTATGCAAGACCTTCTCTCAAGGGAATATCGTGGTAACATCAGGGAGTTGAAAAACATTATTGAGACCTCTATGATACTTGCTGAGGGAGATGTCCTTAAACATACAAATCTTGATAAAGGGAGTTGTAGCGTAAGTCCTTCTCTGACAAAAGGTTTTAACCTCAATGAGTATCTGCAGTGCGTTGAAAAAGAACTACTCTATAAGGCTTTACAGGAGAGTGGTTATGTAAAGACGAAGGCGGCAGAGTTACTTGGTATATCCTTTAGGGAGTTCAGATATAGGCTATCAAAATATGATAAACCTGAGAAACCGGCCGATGCCTGATAGTATCTTCAAGGTATCTATACAATTATGGGAAATGATTGAAAATACATGAATATGTTTGGGCAGGGGCATACCCTTGCCTAATTAGTTTGTAATCCTGAAGTCTGGATGAGCCTTATCTATCTCCTGCCATTCAATCTGGATATCTGAGACATGTGCAAGGGATGGCCCCTGCCAACAAAGTTTAATTGCCTCATCAATCTTATCTCTTTCCCCATCAAAAACCGCTTCTACCGTTCCATCTCTCTTGTTTTTAACCCATCCGGTAAGTCCTAACTTGATTGCAACCTCTTGTGTAAATGCCCTGTAGCAAACACCTTGCACCCTTCCTTTGATAATGACATGTGCCCTTGTCATGACTCACCTCTTGACTTAATGATATACTTAAGTATATCAAAATATACGATAAAAATGTCTATGCAACTTATAGATG
>JBDNDH010000260.1:0-3170 GCA_046719235.1 Thermodesulfovibrionales bacterium | reverse complement strand
AAAAGAACAACCTCATCGGCACCAAGATCGCTTGCCCTTTTGAGTCCTTGTTTGTCTCTGCCGATTACCAAAACCGTTGCCCCGAGCGATTTCAGCACAATAAGGTGTAAAAGCCCAATCGCCCCGTATCCTATGATCGCAATCCTTGAGTCCTCATTAATTTGAAGTTTCTTCATCCCGTGCAGCACACAAGATAGAGGTTCAAGGAAGGTAGCAGATTCAAAAGAGATATGATCAGGCTTTTTAAATACATTCCGTCTTACTATGTGACTCGGTAAGAGAATAAACTCGGAAAAGGCTCCAAGTATCTTATCAGTCATGAGGCTTTCACAGAGATTGAAAACCCCTTTCTTGCAATAAAAACAATTATCACAAGGGGCTGTGTGCACTGCCATGATGTCATCCCCTTCCTTGAAACCTTCAACCTCACTGCCAACCTTATAGACTGTTCCGGAAAACTCATGGCCAAATGGACCGGGCATAGGGATCAAAGGATGTCCTCTCTTAAATGCCTTGAGATCTGTCCCACATGTAAGGGCTGTCTTGATTTTTATCAATATCTCATGTGGTGATGGCTCTGGTATCTCTACATCTCTTAACTCTATAAAGCCTGGTTTAACCAAATACCAAGATCTCAAAGACTCACCTCATTAGTGATAGATTAAATGATTATAACAAAATATCGGTGTTGATGAGATGTATTTAGGGTAGATTACCTGAATTATGCCTAAGATTGTATTAGAAGGTTCGTATCTATATCCTTAACGGTGTAAGGTCTATGTTAAAATCTAAGATTATTACAGAAGCCTTGCCCCTTGCTCAGAAAGCTTAGACCTCACACTCTGTCTGAGGTTTAAAAAGCAGAAATTCTCCTCATTTATAAATCTACTTATCAGATACGCAAGCCCATTGCTCATCTTATCAAGATAGGGGGTATCTATCTGGTCTAAATCACCTGTAAAGACAATCTTTGTCCCTTCACCACATCGTGTAACAATGGTCTTTATGTCTATTGGCCTAAGATTTTGTGCCTCGTCAATTATAAAGTATCTCTTTGGAAGGCTCCTACCCCTAATATATGTCAACGGCTCTATCTGCAGTAGTCCTGCATCAATAAGATATTGATAACTCTTCATCGGTATATTAGATCCCTTATCCTTAGTATTGCCCTTTGGTGTGTTTATGATAACCTCAAGGTTATCAAAGATGGGCTGCATCCAAGGTCTTAACTTCTCCTCCACATCACCTGGCAGATATCCAATATCTTGTCCCATGGGGATTACAGGTCTTGACACTATCACCTGCTCATACATAGCGTTCTTCTTAGTAAGTTGGGCTGTCTGATGAATACCTCCTGCAAGCGCCAATAGCGTCTTACCTGTGCCTGCAGAACCAATAAGAGCTACCACCTCAATCTCAGGGTCAACTAATGCATCTATTGCACAAATCTGTTCAATATTTTTGGGCTCAATACCTGCAATCTCTTTAGTCTTTCTTATTATCCTGTAGTCATTAAACCCTGAGATTTTATAAAGATTATTTTCCGCCTGTAGATACCTTACGGAATATACACCATTTGTATTGTCTTCAGAGGTCAAAACCCTGCCATATTGTTGAAATAAAGATGTCTTGTCATGTTTGTAATCCTCTGCCTGTATATTAAGTGATTCCGCCTTTATCCTTACAGCGGTATCCTTTGAGACAATGATAACAGGGCTGTGGTTATTATTCTGTAAAAGTTGTCTGTTCCTGAAGGAAAGTGCAGTGAGGATTATCTTATTGTCGTCTATAGCAATATCAAGGTTATGAGAGATCTCATCGTTTGATATGTTGTATATTGATATACTACCACCATTTTCAAGGCTTATACCCTGAGAGAGAGAACCGCTCTCTCTCAAGGAATCAAGTATCCTTAAGGCATGACGTGCAGAAATGGCTATCTCGCCGTGCCCTTTTTTGAGTCTGTCGAGCTCCTCTATGACAACAAAGGGGATAACTATATGGTTATTGTCAAACTTAAAGAGTGAAAGTGGGTCATGGATTAAAACATTCGTGTCAAGAATAAATGTCTTTTTCATCTTTATAATAAAACTATTATGACACAAACATTGTTAAGAAAACATTACAGTATCACTTCTTTGCCCTACATGATTCTTTAAGTTCATCAAGGAGAGCGGCAATTTTTACCGATAGTTCCTCAATCTCGTTCATGAGCATTTCTGTTTTAGATTTATCGCCTGATGCCTTTGCCCTAAGAAGTTCTTTAGCAAGCATATGTATCCTCTCATGTGGTTCAGCAATTCTTTTAAATGAATCAAAACTGCCACATTGCTTGATACCCTCTCCGAAATACCACTTACCAAATCTACATTCTCTATGGTCTGTAATCTTGCTCTCGTCAAGGACTATGTTACCTTGGACTGCGTTATAAACAGTTGCAACAAATGCCCTATGGTCTGCCTTTGCTAAGTCAAATATAGTGTATTTATCAGTTTGTGTCTTAAAGAGAGCAGCAGAGTTTCTGAGGAAGTTACCCACATCAATAAGTCTTGCAACCTCCTGTAACACATCATTTGACATCTTCTGTATATCAGCGGCTATCTGAGAGTTTTTCTCAATATTACCAGATACCTCTTGTGATGCGGATGATTGCTGCTCAATAGCAGTGGCGATCTGGATGATTTGGTCCTTTGCTTCTCTTACTGAACTTGCTATTTCATTTAATACATGACCTGTCTTTTTTATCTGTTCGGATGCAGATTCTACCTCTTTTGATGCGTTATCCATTGTCTGGACAGTCTCTGCAGATTCTGATTGAACTGCATATATCTTTTGGGATATCTCTTCTGTTGCCTTTATTGTCTTTTCGGCAAGTTTTCTCACCTCATCTGCAACAACAGCAAAACCCCTTCCTTGTTCACCTGCCCGGGCTGCCTCAATGGCTGCATTTAGGGCAAGGAGGTTTGTCTGGTCTGCAATATCTTTGATCACTGTTACTATATCGCCTATCTCATTAACCCTGTCGTTTAATCTATCAATAATGTTTTTGAGATTCTTTGTTGAATCGTGGACCTTTGTGATATTAATCACTGCTTCATTTGCTATCTCCTTACCTCTTTCAGCAGATAAAACAGCCTTTTCAGATGTCTCAGAAGACACGGATGCGTTCT
>JBDNDH010000026.1:0-9803 GCA_046719235.1 Thermodesulfovibrionales bacterium | reverse complement strand
ACGGTGTCCTTTTGGCAAAGGCAAGCCCTGTCTTTGGATCCGAGCTCCAGAGCAGGCCTAACCAATGCAAACCAACAAATATCAATGTAACAATCCCTAAGTCAGTCCTAAAAAACGATAATATCCTTGATGGGTTTAATCGACGAGATAACAAGGTGATGAATAGTAATACTATTCCCATTATCTCAGCAGGGGTTGTCGCAATGGCTATGAGAAAAAAGTAGAGGCTTGTGCAAACAGTTATAGCCTTATCGATGGGTGTGTTATCTTTATTTAGTATCTTCAGCACTATTAACCTTTTTTATGCCAAATCTTGAGTAGTATCCACCTTCGTCTATAGAGGACCTTAAAAGTGCAAGATTCTGTTCATTATCCTTTTTAGATTGTTCATGCCAGAGGTGGTAGCAGACCGCCATAAAGGGATGTTCCTTTCTTTTTAGACCATATTTAAAGAGTCTACTTACAAACTCAGAATCCTCATACCCCCAGCCAATAAATCTCTCGTCAAAGCCATTTACAGCAAAGAAGTCATCAACAAACCCCCCTAAATTACAAGACCTTGTCCCCTTAAGAAGTCTGTTTCTAATGGCGGGTATGAGGGGCATCCTTATGAGGTGGTGGGAATTTTTAATATGACCTTTAAGTGCAGAGATAAAAAGGTCAAACCTTTTGCTGTTAATAACTTTCTCATCAATGGTTTGACTCATTACCCTATCTATCAACACCCTCTTGCCCTGAAAGAAAAACCCTCTCTCTGCAAGTCTTTGGTGGTCAGAGACGAAGTGTCTGTCAACCAGACAATCACCATCCAATAGGATAACATACTGACCCCTACAGACCTTTAACGCCTCATTCCTTATCTTTGCAGCCCTAAAGCCCATGTCCTCATGCCATACATGTATTATCTCAAAGGGGGATCGAGAGGCAAAGTCGGCTACTAATGCCCTTGTATCTCCTGTTGAACCATCATCCGCTATTATTATCTCAAATGGGTTCAGTATCTGTTTAAAGAAGCATCCTAAGACCCTCTTTAGATATTCAGGATTGTTATAAGTGGTGATGATAATAGATATCTCTCGAGCCTGTGGCATTTAAGGTTTTAGTCAGTCTTTTGATTCCTCAATTCAATGAGTTTTGCATATTTAAAAAAGGAACCACTTGCCTTCAAGACAGCATTCACTAGCCCATCAAAACCATCCAGAAATCCCCTCTTAATGAGGTATATCTTGATAAACATGGATAGACCATGCACTAAAGGTGTTAGCCTATTTGCCTTGATACCCTTTTTGTATAATTCTAATGCTCCGATATTGCTATATGTGTTCATTCGTCTTATCATATCCTCATAGTCTTTGAAACTGTAATGTTCGATCGGTTCATCTATTGTGCCCACAGGGGCATTTGATACCCATTTATCGTGAGGATTACCTACAAACCTTCCAGATGACTTTTTAAAGAGCCTTATTTGCCAATCAGGCCAAAAGTCCCCCCTCTTGAGCCATCTCCCGTGCAGGTGATTCTTCCTCGGTAGGCGATAGACATCACATCGTGGTGATAGTAACTCTTTTAATATTGCATCCCTTGTTGTATCTGGGACTGTCTCATCAGAATCGATAGATAGTACCCATTCATTAGTACATTTTTGGACAGCACTATTTTTCTGTCCATCATACCCCTTCCATTCTTCGGTATAGACCCTACAACCAAAAGATTCTGCGATGGCCTTTGTATTATCCTCACATCGGCTATCAATCACTACAACAATCTCATCCGCAAAAGAAACACTCTTAAGGCAATCTGCGATAGTGTCCTCAGCATTGCCTGCAACTATAGTGACGGAAAGCCCTGTTTTACTATCCATTGTGGGATTTAGTTTAACAAAAGTCCTAAATAAAAGTAATTTCTTATGATTTTACAGAAGGTTACTCACTCGTCATTTTGACAAAGAGCATACAGTTATGATATTTTTCATGCCATGAAGATCACTACTTCCAAAAGGCTCTACAAAAAGGCGCTTAACCTTATGCCTGGTGGTGTCAATAGTCCAGTGAGGGCATTCAAGGCTGTTGGTGGAGATCCGTTATTTATCAAGTCTGCCAAGGGGTCTCACATCTTGGATGTAGATGGTAATGAATACATAGACTATGTTCTTTCATGGGGACCCATGATACTTGGACATGCTTATCCCTCAGTCACAAAGGCGATAAAAGATGCAATCTCACACGGGACAAGTTACGGTGCGCCCACTGAAAAGGAGATTGAATTAGCAACCCTCATCAAAAAGGCCTTCCCATCCATTGAAAAGATAAGGATGGTAAATTCAGGCACAGAAGCCACTATGAGCGCCATCCGCGTTGCAAGGGGTTTTACAAAGAGAGACAAGGTTGTAAAGTTTGAAGGATGCTATCACGGTCATGCAGATGGACTACTTGTCAAGGCTGGCTCAGGGGCTACTACATTTGGCGTGCCTGATAGCCTCGGTGTGCCAAGTGATTACGCAAGAAATACTATCACGCTACCGTTTAACAACCTTGCGTTATTTAAAAAGACTATCGAGGAAAACTACAAAGAGATTGCCTGCGTAATTGTAGAGCCAGTAGTTGGTAATATAGGTTGTGTGTTGCCACAAGATGGTTTTTTGCAGGGGATTAGGGACATAACACAAAAACACGATATCCTGCTCATCTTTGATGAGGTAATGACTGGTTTTAGGGTTTCGTTAGGTGGAGCCCAAGGGTATTACAAGATAAAGCCAGACCTTACCTGTCTTGGTAAGGTTATAGGAGGTGGGCTCCCAGTTGGTGCCTATGGGGGTAAGGCCGAGATAATGTCGATGGTTGCCCCTGAAGGTCCGGTCTATCAGGCAGGAACCCTCTCAGGCAATCCGATAGCAATGATTGCAGGGATAGAGACACTGAAGGTGCTTTACAAAAAAGAAACATACAGCAAGATTGAAGCTATTACATCGGCACTCCAAGAGGGGATAGAGGATATAGCAAAAAGGGTCACTACAAAGATACGGTTTTACAGGATCGGTTCTATGTTTTGTAATTACTTTACAGGTAACGATGTCGTTGACTACCAGTCAGCAAAGACATCCGATACAGCCATGTATGCCAGATTTTTCAAGTATATGCTCAAGGAAGGTATATACCTCGCTCCATCCCAATTCGAATCGGGCTTTACATCCCTTGCCCACACCGTTTCTGATATTGATAAGACTACAAAAGCCATCTATAAGGTCCTAAAGACCATAAAATAGAAGATGGATTTCAGTTCTTCCCCTTTCAAAAAACACCTCGTCTTGCCTTTACTGCTTACAATCTTGATTATCCCCACTTTAGCATGGGCAGAGATAATAGATAGGGTGGTAGCATACGTTGATGATCATGCAATCACGCTTTACGACCTAAAAGAAGCCCGTAAAGATTACAAGAAAAATAATATAGATATAGACGACAAAAAACTCATAGAATCAATAATAAACAAGACACTCCTCTACAAAGAGGCAAAAAAGATGAGGCTTGAGGCATCAGAGGGCAAAGACCCAATCAATGAATACATCGATATAAAGATCAGGTCACTTATATTCGTCAAGGAAGAAGACATCCAACGTTTTTACAATGAAAACAAGGATAGATTTTTAGAGATGCCTTTATCCTTTGCAAAGGATAAGATAGAGCAATATCTCATAGAAAGAGAGGTAAACAATCAACTCAAAAGACACATACAAGATCTGAGACAAAGGTCAAACATCGTAATCAACGTAGATCCATCAACCTCTCTTGAATGACATCTTAATGTAGAGGTTTTCAAATAGAATTCCTGAATTTTCAGATATTTAGCACTAAGATATTTGGCTTATCAGATATCTCTCTTTTGCTGTCTGGTAATCTCCAGTGCAATCATCTCGTTCTCGAACATATTACTCTTTACATTCCCCTTAGAATCGAAAGAACCTCTTGTAATGTATAACTCTTACCTATCAACTTCTTCACATGGTGCTATTTGATGGGAATTTTGGAATTTAAAAGTCTTGAAAGAATCCCCATCGCATGTTTGGTAAGTGGGATGTTTAGAAAAGCCCCATTTGATGAGGTAGTGCCAAATCTTTATTATCGCTTTGAAATATTTTTTTGCCTGTACTGCCGTAGTCATCAAGGATTTTTTTGCCGTTACTGGTTATAAAATACCTTGCCCTCTTCATTACTACCCCGAGTTTCATAAGGGACCTGCTATTAAGGGTAGAATATCTTCGGGCATTGATAATCCTCTTAGCTGATTTGAGGCCAATACCTGGCACCCTTAAGAGTTCCTCGTAGCTTGCCTTTTGGACATCAACAGGGAAAAACTCGGGGTGTCTTAATGCCCAATCGACCTTTGGGTCAAGTGATTCATTGAGGTTGGGCGAATCTTTGGTTATTATCTCCTCGGCATCAAAACCGTAAAATCTCATAAGCCAATCTGCTTGATATAACCTATGCTCTCTCAAAAGGGGTGGCTTTGTTAACGCTGGCAGACGACTATCGTTGTTGACATGACAGTATGCAGAGTAGTAGACACGTTTAAGATGGTATCTCTTGTATAGCATCTTTGATAACATCAAGATATCGTAGTCTGTATCTGGTGATGCCCCAACGATCAGCTGTGTGCTCTGTCCTGCCGGAACAAACCTATCAGCCTTCTTATTATTTTTCCTTTCCTGTATGTGTGCGTAAATACTGTTTCCGACATAGTCCATATGCCTTAAGATTATCCTATGGTCTTTCTCGCATGCGAGCCTCTTTAGGCTCTCCTCTGTTGCCAACTCAATATTTACGCTCATCCTATCTGCAAGCAATCCAGCAAGATGGATCAGCCTTTCGTCAGCCCTCGGTATCACCTTGAGATGTATATATCCATAAAAGTTATATTTAAATCTCAGTATCTTTACTGCCTGTAGCATCATCTCAAGGGTAAAATCTGCAGACCTCATCACAGCAGAACTCAAAAAGAGCCCTTCAATGTAATTTCTCCTATAAAAGGCTATTGTCAAATCGGCTATCTCCTGGGGAGTAAAGGATGAGCGGGGGATGTCATTTGAACTCCTGTTATAACAATAGGCACAGTCGTATATGCAGTAATTGGTAAAAAGAACCTTCAACAAGGATATACATCTTCCATCATCGGTCCATGTGTGGCATATCCCCGACTTGTAAGTGTTTCCTAATCCCTGTGTGTTTTTCCTAAGGCTCCCGCTTGATGCACAGGAGACATCGTATTTTGCCGCAGCAGATAGGATCTTTAGCTTTTCTAAGATATCCATATCAGATTATCTATATCTTTTTTAATCTCTTTGCAAGACCCTCTGTCTGATTTAACAACTCTTCAACCTCTTCTATGCCATTTAACCAAAACCCCTTTTGTGTTATGTCTATACCGAGACCACTAAATACTGACTGTGGAGAGTCTGCTAATCCTGTAGATAAAAAGTCTTTAACCGCTTTGATAAAGGATATGTCCTTTGCCACAGACCTCTGTAAGGACTTTGATATAAGTAATCCGCTTGCATATGAATACACATAAAAAAATGTCCTTATATGGCTCCAATATACCCACCAGTTTTCAGAACCCTTTGACTGTTCAACGCCATCTCCCATGTAATCTGACATATGCCTCTGGAAAATCTGTCCTATCTCATCCTTTGAGACATAACCTTTTTGTCTAAATGTATTATGTAGTTCTTGCTCAAAGGTATAACACGCAACCTGTCTAAATATGGTGGATACGTCATCATTTAACTTCTTCATCATCAAGGCAAGTCTCATGTTTTCATCACTATCCTTGAGCAACTCTTTTAAGACAAAGTCTTCCATAAAGGTGCTTGAGACCTCTGCCGTGCTCAATGGGGTACCAAAGTTTAATGCTATCTGTTTTGACTTGATTAGTTCATTGTTAATCCCATGCCCTAACTCATGGGCTAATGTCAAGACGTCATCCAGCCTGTTTGTGTGATTAAGCAATATATAAGTAGGATGTCTCCTGAGATGGTGTGCACAGAATGCACCGCTAACCTTGTCCTTTCTGGGAAATACATCAAATCTCTCCTCTCTGATAAATCTGCTTAGTATCTCAGCAAAATCACTATCTAACTGTCTAAAGACCTTTGATATGAGAGAAAGGCTGTCATCAAAACTAAATGCCCTGTCAAAACTGCCATACTCAACATTCCTCTCGTGATATTTCAATCTCCTCTTCCCAATCAATCTTGCCTTAAGTTTGTAATATCTTTGTGAGATATCAAATCTGCTTGACACAGTCTCAATCAGCATATCCACAACGGAGGTCTCAATATCATCGCTTATATGTCTCTCTGTATCAGGTCTTTCATATCCCCTAAATCTATCATCAATCATCTTGTTGTAAAGGATTGAGTTGATCTCTACCTCGGCGATATCAACATTCTTTGCAAGTATCTTGTTGAAGACATCTGCTGCCTTATCCCTTATTGACTGGTCTTTATTGTTCATCAGGCTAAGCATAGCTGAGAAGGGTTTTTTGACCTTATTTTTATTTTCATCTAATACAGGAGCCTCTTGCCTTGACAACATATTGGAGGTCATCTGAACCCAAAAGTAATACGATGGGTTTCTCTTTAGATTCATAATCCTTTCTTCCCTGTCTGAAAGGAGATGGGGGGCTTCCCTAAAAGCCCTTTTAAGAAAGTGTCTGTATTGACTAAGAGGTTCATATGAAAGAAATCTTTCCCTGTATTTTTCCTCAATCTTGCAGATATTTAGATAGAAGAATTGTGTCTCGTTTTCCAGATGTTTGCTAAACTCGTCTATCTTATTGAGCCTTGCCTTTACAAGTGGGTCATTTTGTCTTACTTGACTCAGGAGCCAATAGTAATAACCCTCATCACCGTCAGTTCCGCATTTTTCAAATATCTGATTGTATTCATCCAGTGCCTCTTTCAAAACTGTCTCGTTGGTCAGATAGTCTGTCCTGTGCTTCCATTTATTAATGAAGGCATAGTTTAACTCCTTGATCTCTTCTTGCTTTCTGTGGTATTCATCATCGGTTGAGTAGATATCTGACAGATTCCATTCGTATTGCATATAATCCTCTCCTTTTTGATTTAGGATGACCCTCTGGAAACAAATTGGTTACGGAATTTTATATTAACACTACGGTATTAGTTTTTGTAAGACTCTACAGAAATAAAGAGAAAAACCCTTTATCTGATGAAGAACAATACAAAGACTGATAGGACAGTCTGTCCCATTAAATAGAAATATTTGGCCCAAGATATTAAACAGCACAAACCATCTTGTAAGATTTATGATTTAAATCAATAAGTTACCTATTGGCATATGGATTGCGAAAGTCTTTTACGGTTAAAAAAACTATAAAAAAGGAGGTTGATAATATGTTGCTTACAAACTTTGAGAGGTTATTAGACCCGTTCAGTGACTTTTATGAAATCCCAAGGTGGTTTAGGGCAAGAAAGCCGGATTTTCCCCCTTATAATGTGTGGCTATCTGACGACAAGGCAGTAATAACTACAGAATTGCCCGGTATTACTCCTTCAGATATTGATCTTAGTGTGGTTGGAAGGGTTATAACCTTGAGGGGAGAGCGCAAACCAGACGAGATTAAGAATGGTGAAACCTATCACAGGAGAGAGAGGTGGTATGGCAGGTTTAACAAATCAATACAACTTCCATTTAATATTGAGAGCAACGGTGTTAAGGCAAACTTTCAAAAGGGTGTGCTTACTATTGAAGTACCAAGGGCTGAGGCAGAAAAGCCAAAGAAGATCGACATAAAAATTGAATAAGGAGGTGAACGCTATGCAAGATACTAAGGAATTACAGAAGAAAGAGGCTGATACCCCAGCTGGAGTAGAAAGGACAAGGGATGAGAAGTTTTACATACCAGCAGTGGATATCATTGAAAAGGGCGATAATATTATAGTAATTGCAGATGTGCCGGGTTGTGATGAAAAGACAGTTGACATTACGCTTGAAAAGAATATACTTACTATTAATGGGTTTGTAAGTGCAGATGAGATGTCAGGCATGCGACTTGCTCTTAATGAATATGGAGTTGGTAATTATCAGAGGCAGTTTACCCTATCAGAGGAGATTGATAGGGAAGGGATTCAGGCAAAGGTTAAAAATGGTGTATTGACGGTAATATTGCCAAAATCTGCTACCGCAAAAACCAGAAAGATTGCGGTGGTATCAGAGTAAGGAGGTGTTGTCTATGTCAATCAAAAACCTGATTAAGAGACCATTTAGCAGGGAATCTGCACCTGCTCAGAGGGCAGAGGAGAATCCATTCCTTGCACTCCACAGGGAGATTAACTCACTCTTTGATAACTTTTTCAAGGAGTTTGATGTGGCACCCTTTGGGCAGTCATTTGAGGGTTTTACACCGAGGATCGATGTGCTGGATTCGGAAAAAGAGATCAAGGTTACTGCAGAATTGCCAGGTATGGATGAGAAGGATATTGATGTGTCACTGAGCAAGAATACCCTAACTATCAAGGGTGAAAAGAAGGTTGAGAAGGAGGACAAAGGGAAGGATTATTACAGGATGGAGAGGTCCTATGGTAGTTTTTGCAGGACTATTGCCCTGCCAGTAGATGTAAATCTTGACAAGGCGGAGGCTAAATTTAGCAAAGGAATCCTTACTATTACCCTTCCAAAGACAGAGACTGCGATTAAAGAAACGAAAAAGATTGCAATAAAAGCAGAATAAGAGTTTTAATATAAGATATAGTTATGAGAGGAGGCTTAATAAGCCTCCTTTTTATTCTAAGTCTTTGGGAGGCAACAGTGAAAACAAAAAAGGTATTAGTAAGTGCTGTATTATTTATATCAATCGGCATTATCGTAGGACTCATCCTTTCATCTCAACTCAATATTCACTCAAAGGGTTTTTCACAGGATATAACAATATCCAAAGAATCTGTAGATATCTTGACAAGGACTAATCAGGCATTAGCAGAGGTTGCCTCTGCTGTGAAGCCTTCTGTGGTCAATATATCCTCAACCAAGACAATAAGAACCCCTGGCTTCCAGAATCCCTTTTTTAATGACCCTTTCTTCAGGAGGTTTTTTGGCGAAGAGTTTAGGTTTTTTGAAAGACCCAGAGAATTTCGACAGTCTGGGCTGGGCTCAGGAGTGATTGTAGATAAAGATGGGTATATCTTGACAAACTATCATGTTATCAAGGGGGCAGACGAGATAACTGTTAAACTCTCCGATAAAAGGGAGTTTAAAGGCAAGATAATCGGCAGTGATCCCAAGACGGATATTGCAGTTATCAAGATTCAGGCTGAAAGACTCCCAGCGATAAAATGGGGTGATTCGGATAAACTTAAGGTAGGAGAGATGGTGCTTGCTATAGGCAATCCCTTTGGCCTCAATCAAACCGTAACCTCAGGCATAATAAGTGCTACTGGAAGGGCAAATGTTGGCATTGCAGATTATGAAGACTTTATACAAACCGATGCCGCAATAAATCCTGGTAATTCTGGTGGTGCCCTTGTCAACATAAAAGGTGAGTTGGTAGGCATAAATACGGCTATATTTAGCACATCTGGCGGCTATATGGGGATAGGTTTTGCGATACCAAGCAATATGGTCAAGGTTGTTATGGACAACCTTATAAAGAAGGGAAAGGTTATAAGGGGATGGCTTGGTGTATCAATACAGCAGATCACACCTGAATTAGCAAAGCAGTTTGGTTTAAAAGATGATAAAGGGGTGTTGGTAGGCGATGTGATCGAGGACAGTCCTGCTGAAAAGGCA
>JBDNDH010000259.1:0-3177 GCA_046719235.1 Thermodesulfovibrionales bacterium | reverse complement strand
ATAGTCGTTTGAGTGGATATAGGAGTACAAAAAATCTAACCTAAGCGGTATTACACCAATCTCTTCCATAGTCTCTCTAATTAAGGCAGACTCAATTGATTCGCCACAATCGATATGTCCACCCACAGATGTATCCCATAAACCGGGTGCAACATCTTTTTTAAGAGACCTCTTTTGCAATAACATATCACCATAGTCGTTTACAACAATAACATGCACTACCTTATGCAAGAGCGATGGGTTACCATGTATCTCATCCCTCCTTGCCTTGCCAATGGTGTTGCCTTCTTTGTCGACTATCTCAAGTATCTCTGTGTTCACGATGAAAAAAGGTCTTTTATTTTACTTGTAAGACCTTTACCCGTAGGTATCTCCTCTCCAGATACCCTTGCGTATTCTTGTAGAAGCTCTTTTTGCCTCTGATTCAATTTTTTAGGAACGTCTATAAAAACAGTTACTATCTGGTCACCCCTCTGATAGGTGCCTAATTTAGGGATACCCTTGCCTTTCAACCTAAATGTCGTACCAGATGATGTGCCGGCAGGTATCTTGAGATTCTGCTCACCATTTAAGGTCACAACATTTATCTCTCCACCAAATACCGCCTTTGTAAATGATATTGGGACCTCACAATATACATCAATCCCTTGTCTCTTAAATATTTCGTGTTCTTTAACATATATAATCACATAGAGGTCACCAGGTGGTCCGCCATAATCACCAGCATCACCTGCACCTGTTACCTTCAATCTTGAATTTGTATCAACACCAGCAGGGATTTTTATGTTAAGTTCCTTATATACCTTAACCTTCTTTGACCCCTTACACTCTTTACAAGGATTGGTAATAATAGAGCCAGTGCCATAACATCTGGAACATGTCTTTGAGACACTGAAGAAACCCTGTTGGAATCTAACATTCCCAGTCCCCTTACACTGTGGGCAGGTGATTGGGGTGGTGCCTGGTTCAGCCCCTGTACCATGGCATACAGGGCAGTCTTGTAATCTTGGGATAGTAATCTTCTTCTCTATGCCAAATGCGGCCTCTTCAAGGGTGATCGTGAGATCGTATTTGAGATCCGACCCCCTTGTAGGACGCGCTGACCTCCCAGTAAAACCACCAAAAAAGTCCTCAAACAGGTCTTCAAATATGGTTGTAAATGTAGTTCCAGCACCAAAACCGCCCTGACCGTTAAATCCATCCACTGTGCCAAATCTATCGTAGTGGTTTCTCTTGTCTGGGTCGCTCAGGCAGGAATAGGCCTCGTTTATCTCCTTAAATTTCTCTTCTGCCTCCTTATTCCCCTGATTTCTGTCTGGATGGTACTTGAGGGCGAGTTGACGGAATGCCTTTTTGATCTCGTCCTGAGAGGCATTCCTATCAACACCCAAAGTTGCGTAGTAGTCTTTCATCTTTTATTCTTTATTTCTTTCCCTTGTCTACATCCTCAAATTCTGCCTCAACAACATCCTCTTCTTGCTTCTTGGTGGTTTGTTCACCAGTACTACCAGAGGCACCAGCACCCTTATACATCTGCTCTGCAAGTTTATGGGAAACCTTGGTGAGTTCCTCAATTGCAGATCTTATCTCAGCCGCGTTGTTGCTCTGCTCTTTTGCCTTTTTACACCTCTCAAGTGCCGATGTTATCTCTGCCCTTTCTGCTTCAGTTATCTTGCTACTGTGTTCAGATAGCGATTTCTCTACTGTATATATTAACGAATCTGCATTGTTCTTTGCCTCTGCCAACTCCTTTTTTGCCTTGTCTTCTGAGGCATGAGCCTCTGCCTCCTTCATCATCTTCTTGATCTCTTCCTCTGTAAGTCCGCTTGATGCGGTTATCTTGATAGATTGCTCCTTACCTGTGCCCAAGTCCTTTGCAGATACGTGAAGTATACCGTTTGCGTCTATATCAAAGGTAACCTCTATCTGTGGTATACCACGAGGTGCTGGCGGGATTCCTACAAGCTCAAACACACCGAGCAGTTTATTATCCGCTGCCATCTCCCTTTCACCCTGATGCACTTTGATAGTCACAGCAGGCTGGTTGTCTGATGCAGTGGAGAATATCTGGGATTTTTTTGTAGGTATGGTTGTGTTTCTCTCTATAATCTTTGTAAATATCCCACCCAGTGTCTCAATACCTAATGAGAGTGGTGTGACATCCAACAGTAATACCTCTTTGATATCACCCTTCAAGACTGCCGCCTGAATTGCAGCACCCATGGCGACGACCTCATCAGGATTAACGGTCTTGTTTGGCTCTTTGCCAAAGTGGTTTTGAACAACCTGCTGGACACGAGGAGACCTTGTCTGTCCACCCACTAAGATGACCTCGTCAATGTCCTTTGGTGATAGTCCTGCATCTTTCAGTGCCTTGTTGCAAGGATCTATTGTCTTACTAACAAGGTCTTCGGTGAGTTGTTCCAATTTAGCCCTTGTGAGTTTTATAAGCAGGTGTTTTGGACCCGAGGCATCCGCAGTTATAAATGGTAGATTTATCTCGGTCTCCATTGCGGTAGAGAGTTCAATCTTTGCCCTTTCTGCTGCCTCCTTCAGCCTCTGAAGTGCCATCTTGTCCTTCTTGAGGTCAATCCCTTGTTCTCTTTTGAACTCCTCAACAAGCATATCTATAATCCTTAAGTCAAAATCGTCGCCACCAAGGTAGGTATCCCCATTGGTTGCCTTGACCTCAATTACACCTTCTCCTATTTCAAGTATAGAGACATCAAATGTTCCACCGCCTAAGTCATATACCGCTACCTTTTCTTCTTTCTTTTTGTCAAGTCCATAGCAGAGGGCTGCGGCAGTTGGTTCGTTGATTATCCTTAAGACATTAAGCCCTGCAATCCTTCCTGCATCCTTTGTAGCCTGTCTCTGGCTATCGTCAAAATATGCAGGTACGGTAATAACCGCATCTGTCACGGTTTCACCTAAATAGTCCTCGGCGGCCTGTTTGAGTTTTTGTAGTATCATCGCTGATATCTCTGGTGGTGAATACCTCTTGCCCCTTATCTCTACATGTGCATCGTTGTTATCAGCCGGAACAATCTTGTAAGGGAGCCTTTTCTTGGCATGCTCTACCTCTTCGGAATCATATTTTCTACCCATCAACCTTTTTATGCTGAATATTGTATTTTCCGGATTTGTTATCGCCTGTCTTTTGGCTATTTGACCAAC
>JBDNDH010000258.1:0-3179 GCA_046719235.1 Thermodesulfovibrionales bacterium | reverse complement strand
TAGCGACGGGCCTATTGTAGATGTTGACTCTGCCGTCAAATTATCCAAAAAGATAGGTTTCCCCATAATACTTAAGGCATCTGCAGGTGGTGGCGGGAGGGGAATGCGTGTTGTCAACGATGATTCTGAGTTGCCTGTATCTTTTCATATTGCCCAAAGAGAGGCATTGACCGCCTTTGGTAACGGTGAACTTTATATGGAAAGGTATCTACCAAAGATTAGACATATAGAAGCCCAGATATTAGTTGACCAGAAGGGAGAGGTTCTGTTTTTGGGAGAGAGGGATTGCTCTATACAGAGAAGACATCAAAAGCTGATTGAGGAGGCACCCTCACCAATGTCCACAGATTCTCTCAGGAAGAGATTAGGAGACTATGCGGTAAAGGCAGCTAAGGCTCTTAAATACTGTAATGCAGGGACTATAGAGTTTATCGTTGATGATAATTTAAATATCTACTTTATGGAGGTCAACACAAGGGTGCAGGTTGAACATCCGATTACTGAAGAGGTAACAGGCATAGATATCATTAAGGAACAGATAAAGATTGCAGCAGGTATCCATCTCTCTGTAAGGCAGAACAAGGTCAAGATTGAAGGTCATGCCATTGAGTGTAGGATAAACGCCGAAGACCCTATAAGATTTACACCAAGCCCAGGCAAGATCAAATCCCTTGTATTGCCTGGCGGACCTGGTGTAAGGATAGATACCGCTATATATGAGGGATACACGGTCCCCCCTTATTACGACTCCCTAATTGCAAAACTTATATGCAAGGGGAAGGACCGTCAAGAGGCAATATCTAAGATGGCAAGGGCACTTGATGAGTTTAAGATTGAAGGTATAAAGACGACGATCCCTTTTTTGAAGTCTGTCATTGAACATCCAAGTTTTATAAAGGGTGATTACTACACAGACTTTGTAAGTACCAATTTTTTATAGACTCCAAAGATGTCTTTACCAACACCACTAATGAGATACTTAACCTCTAATTTATTATGGATTTTATGACCGTTATAAGACCACCGGTGATATGTGCAATAACAAAGGTGGGTGATAATGCACTCTTAGATAATGTAACTACTGCTCTAAAATCTGGCGTTAGATGGATTCAATACCGTCAGAAACTGAAGTCAAGAAGACAGATGTATAATGAGGTATTGGAGATTCGTAAGGTTATAAATGATTTTGGTGCAATTCTTACGGTCAACGACCATATTGATATTGCAATGGCTGTGGGTGCTGATTTTGTTCACTTAGGACAGGATGACATCCCATTGCAAGAAGCAAGAAAGATAATCCCAAGAGGTATGGGCGTGGGGATATCTACCCATAATTTAGACGAGGTTCTCTCAGCGGTATCTGGAGGGGCAGATTATATTGGTTTTGGACCAATATTTCACACCAATACCAAAGACGCTGGTCTGCCAAAAGGGATAGATGCCTTGAAAGGAATCTGCCAGATGGTGAATATACCAGTAATCGCTATTGGTGGTATAGATGCCTCCAACATCTCGGGGATGAAAAACATAAGTAAACTATGTGGCGTTGCAATATCCTCGGGCATATTTGATGGTGACATCGCAAAAAATGTAAAGACATTGACTCAAAGATACATAATTGAACGGTAAAGGAGGGCATTTTATGAAGGTTTGGGCATGTATATTAATGTCGCTTTTAATAATCTCAATGGGGTGTAAGAAAAAAGAGGAAACCATAAAGATTGGTGCAGCAGCGCCACTTACTGGGTCTATTGCAAAGATGGGCAACGACTTCAAAAACGGTATCACAATAGCCATCGAGGAGTGGAATGCAACTGGCGGTATAAAGGGAAAAAAGATTGAGCTGCTTATGGAGGATGACGCAAATGACCCAAAACAGGCTGTCACAGTGGCTAATAAACTTGTAAATTCAGGGGTAGTGGCGGTTATTGGTCATTTTACATCAAGTTGCTCAATGGCTGCATCTGATGTCTATCATAAGTCCAATATCCCTGTCATCAACGCATCATCCACAAATCCACAATTGACACAAAGGGGACACAAAAACCTATTTCGTATATGCGGTAGGGATGACTTACAGGGTTTGGTTGCTGCACAGTTTGCCCTCTCACAGTTGAATGCAAAGAGGATAGCGATCATTCACGACAAGACCACCTATGGTCAAGGACTTGCCGATGAGTTTAAGAAAAACATCAAATCACCTGCTGAGGTAGTATATTATGGTGGAGTTAGTCAGGGAGACAAGGACTTTAAATCTGTCTTAACAACCATTAAGTCCCTAAATCCAGATGTCTTGTACTTTGGTGGTATCTATCCAGAGGGCGGTCTCATCGTCAGGCAGGCAAGGGAATTGGGGATTACCGCATCTTTTATAAGTGGCGATGCGCTCAGTGATGTCAAGTTTGTGGAGATTGCAGGAGAGAAGGCTGCAGAAGGTTCCTATATAACCTTTAGCCCTGATATCACAAAGTCCAAACAGGCAAATGACTTTATGCAAAAATACAAGGCAAGATATGGCGAACCAGGTCCATATTCGGTATATGCCTATGACGCCACAAATATCATACTAAAGGCAATCCAAGACTCTCCTGATACAAAGGGGACAAGCATAATTGATACTATGAGGAAATCAAACTTTTCGGGTGTCTTGAGCAACTACAAGTTTGATGATAAGGGTGATGTAACGCATATGCCTTATGTAGTTTGGAAGATTACTGGTGGAAAATACATAGAGCATTGGAAACCATAGGTCTGGAGGTATTTATGAATAAGGTCTTAAATATAGAAGGGATGAGTTGTCAGCATTGTGTGAGGAGAGTAAGGTCTGCACTTGAGGCTATAAAGGGCATCAAGGCTGTCGATGTATCCATTGGCATGGCGTCAGTAGAATATGATGAGACATCTGTAAACGAATCAGTAATCATAGATGCAATCACAAAGGCAGGATACAAGGTATCTGGCTAAAGGGCTTATCTGTATTGTTAGTGATTGTAGGTGGGGAGTGGTTTTGACAACAAGACCTGTTATATACTATTCCAAGACCGCTAAACCACTGCGGGTGATTACTGCTTTAGGATTGACAGCCTTGTCTTAATATTAATATACTCAAAGTAAAAATAACCAAATAGGGTGGGAAATAAAAGGTGCTAAAGTTACGAGATGGGGTTGTTGAGCTTTAC
>JBDNDH010000257.1:0-3212 GCA_046719235.1 Thermodesulfovibrionales bacterium | reverse complement strand
GCTATTCAAATGGTATTCAGAGATACCGCAACCGTTATCATCTATGTCTAAATAGATGATATTGTCCCTTATGATAATGCTGATATTTGCTACAGTAGCACCTGAATGTCTCATAACATTTGTTGTTGCTTCTTGAAATATCCTAAAGATAGCGGTTGCACGGCTCCCATCTATGATGATATCAGTATCAGGTAAGGTGTATTCAAACTTTATGTTTGACCTCTTTTTAAACTCTTCTATCTGCCATTCTATTGCAGCAATGAGCCCCAAGTGGTCTAATACACCAGGCCTTAGCTCTGAGGATATTCTTTGAACGGTCTTGATGGTTTCATTTATCAGGTTTACGATGTCATCGAGGTTAGATAACACATCCGAATCGTTTTTCTCTTCTACCTTTTTTCTTAGCCATGTGATATCTAATTTTAGTGCAGTGAGCATTTGCCCTAACTCGTCATGTATCTCGTTTGCGATATACCTTCTCTCTTCATCCCTTACAGTCTGCAGATGTGCCGATAGGCTCTGCAATACCTCTTGTGACTGTCTTAATTCGTTTTCAATCTTTTTTTGTAGGGTCATGTCTCTCATTATTGTCCTTGTCTTTTTCATGTTACCATCCTTGTCAAATTCAACAAATACATTTAGTACTGCAGGGAATACAGACCCATCACTTCTTACAATGTCTCTTTCTAAACCAAAGACAGCCTTTTGCTTTTTTATATTCGGAAAATCTTTTTCGTGTTGCCTTGAGGATTCCTCCGTAAACAAAAAGGTTATTGGTTTGCCGATTAGTTCATCTCTGCTGTATCCAAGCATCTTGAGTTCTGTCTCATTGCATTCCACTATGATTCCATTGGCATCTACGGAGTGATACATATCTGGTGCATTGTCGTATAGGTCTCGATACTTTTCCTCTGATATTCGTAAAGCCTCTTCCATTTTTTTTCTCTTGATAATATTTACTGAAAGGACTAATATTATTGCCGACAAGACGACTATTATCGCTATGCCCCAGATGATAAAATTCCTATGTCTGCTAAAGAATGTATCAGGTGTGTTAATAATTATTGCCTCTTTTGGAATGTTTGCCATTACAGGTTTGAAGCGGGTTATCTCCTTATAGTCAAACATATACTGGTTTGGGCTTTTCCTTATAATCTCGATGTTCTTTATATCCTCACCCTTTAATACCCTCAATGCAAGGTCTCCGGCAGTCTTGCCCTGCAAAAATGCATTCGTTAACATTCCACCAACAATCCCTTTACCCAAGTAAAAATCCCAGAAACTAAATATTGGGACATTGGTGTTTTTATAGATCACTGCAAGACTCTCCTCATAGGCAAAGAAATTACCACTCTTATCCCTATTTACAACCACCAATAGTATCAAGGTGTCCGCAGGTAGATTTGTCACCTTATTTGGAATGTCTGATATATCAAAGTCATCATAGAATGTAAATCTTACCTTGTCTTGAAAATTATGGATGACCTTTTCGATCTCTTCCTTCATTGCAATACCAGTGGTAGTCCTGTCGTTTATTACTAATATCTCTTTTGTCTTTGGAAAGAGTTTTAGGGCTATCTCAATTGTCCTATAAGGATCGGTCTTTTCCACTACCCCAGTGATATCACTAATTCCAGCAATCATGCTGTCTGTGAAATTGTTTATTCCAGTAAAAACAATTGGGACGTTTTTAAAAATATCGCCCCTGTATCTCAGGGCAAAAAAGAGTGCATCATTATCAGATACTATTATCACATCAAATACCTTATTTGCATACTTTGTCTTATAGGTATGATACAAGTGATAAAGATACTCTTCGTTGTAGTATCTCTTTGTATCCATGTATTCAAAGTCTATTTCAAGATTAGCGATATCTTGTGCAAAAGCGGTTTCTATGCCTCTTACAATATTGTCTGTCCAACTAAGCCCCTTGTGATAGGAGTTTAATACCAACACCTGCCTTTTTTTCACCACATCCTTAGGGTAGGCATCTTCAACAAGGATTAAGGGGATAAGGCATAGGCAACATGCAAATAAAGCAATAGAATATGTCACATTTGATGTCTTCATTCTGTATCTAATTTCAGTTTTTGTAAAAGCACCCATTCTTAGGATCAAATTTGAGGATTTTTAAATCCTTGTAATCTGATAATCTTATAAGATATTATCAATAAAACAAGACATTTTTTACAAAATGTCAAAAGAGGTTCCCTAAAATGAAAACTCTCCTGTTAAATGAGTTGTCTTCCATAAAGACCATTGCATTTCTTGTTTTTATTTATGCCTTATACTACTTGGACTTTCTCGTTTTTCATATAGTCATAGAGACTTACACGGTATTCATAGCATTTGCACTTGCCCTCTTTATATGGAACACAAGGCAATACCATTCTAACAACTTCTTCCTCATACTCGGTCTGGCGTTTGTATATATCGGGATAGTGGATTTCATCCACACATTTGCCTATGAAGGGATGGGTTTTAAGAATCT
This sequence comes from Thermodesulfovibrionales bacterium, assembly GCA_046719235.1. Lineage (GTDB taxonomy): Bacteria > Nitrospirota > Thermodesulfovibrionia > Thermodesulfovibrionales > Dissulfurispiraceae > DUZI01. The sequence continues at coordinate 721 of JBDNDH010000257.1, read as the reverse complement.
TTCTAATTCAAATAGGGCTTCACAGTTATGGATATTTAATCGTTATGTCCAATCTGTTTCCTTTATCTTGGCGATTCTACTAATCAAAAAAAGGGTCAATTTTTACCTCTTGACGGCAGGTTATACCGTCATATACATATTGGGATTGTTGAGCATTTTGGTTTTTGATATCTTTCCAGATTGCTATATAGAAAATGAGGGGCAGACTACATTTAAGGTAACGAGTGAATACATTGTTATTTCTATTTTCATAGGCGTCTTGTATTTGTTAAAAAGGTCAAGCCATCAATTTGATGAATACACCTTAAAGCTCATAAAGCTATCTATCATATTTGCAATATGTCAAGAGATGATGTTTGCCCTATACATATCAGTCTTTTCAATAGTCAATGCAACCGGACATGTCTTTAAATTATTTTCCTTTTATTTTTTATACAAGGCTTCAATATACCTATCCATCCAAAAGCCCTTTGAAGTCTTTTTCAGGGAGATAAACGAAAACAGACTCTTCATGAGTAATATAATCAACTCCCTTACATATCCTTTCTATGTAATAGATGCAAAAAACTACCAGATTGTCATGGCAAATAAGGCGTCTGGGATGGATCTAAAAGGTGGTGTTAAATGCTATGAAATGATCTATGGTAACTCAGACCCATGCAAAAAGGACCAATGTCCACTTGAGATAGTAAAACAAACCAAAAAATCCGTATTGGTAGAG
>JBDNDH010000256.1:0-3227 GCA_046719235.1 Thermodesulfovibrionales bacterium | reverse complement strand
TTACCATCAACCTCAGACTCTATGACTATATCTCCCTTGATGTTGCCTATGGTGACCTCACCGTTGTATTCAGCCCAGACAGTGCCTGCTATGATAAATATTAAAAAGAGAGATACCGTAGTGAGCCTCTTCATGACCACTACCTCCTTTTCAAAAAGATTTCTCAACCAAAGGTTTGGTCTTACCTTCATTAACATAGCATATTTGATACCAATTAGATTTTGTTTACTATCAAAAAGATAGAAATAGTTCTATATTTCACATCTGATGATTTGGGGAGAACCTTTACCTATTGGGTATAATCATGAGATGAAGTGATATCTTTTATCTCGGTTTTGTGCGTAGGTATCTTATACCTGTCCATGTCAAAAATGAAGAAAAGATGACCCTAAGGTATAATTCGGGCAGAAATTGTGCTACTGTGCTACCACCATACGTGCCTAAGATGATGCCAATTATTAAGCCGATGAGGATTTTTGGCACAACATTGCCGAGATTCCAATGAGTATGTGCCCCAACTATACCTGCTGCTACCATGCACATCAAGGAGGTACCCTGAGCCATATGCTGAGTCATTCCCATAAGGATTACCATTGGCGGTACCATGACCGTCCCTCCCCCTACCCCCATCATACCTGCAACAAAACCGGCAAAAAGCCCTGTTATGAGTAGGGTGATTATCTTTGTTAGTCCCTGAATCTCAACAATACCAATCCCAATATAAGGCTTAAGCATGAGCATGGCAGATGCAAATATTAAAAACCCACCAAATGCCCTCTTTAGTCTCCATTCAGGTAGAGAGTGGGCATACTTAGCACCATATCTCACTGTGATTATTGAGGTTACTGCAAGTAAAATAGCCGCCAAAATATCTACATTACCATGCATGTAGTATGTTATCGCACCTGTAGCACCTGTAAACACAAGTGCAACAAGGCTTGTGCCATGTGCTTGATGTTGAGTTAGTTTTAAGATTCCAACCATCATGGGGATCATCACCACCCCGCCACCAAGACCTACAAGCCCACCAAAGAAACCAGCGCAGATGCCTATTATTATATAAACAAGGGGGTTTGTCTTTTTCATTTCAAAGGCAATAATAATATTGCCAATGCACTATAAAATGCAAGTTTGCCCTGAAAATTTATATGAGGCAGTCAAAATCCTTTGGACAAAGAGACTACTTTGCCCTCGGGTGGTATTGTATGTATTGTTTCTTGATCCTGTCAGAAGAGACCTTTGTGTATATCTGTGTTGTGGAGATATCGGAATGACCGAGCATTTTTTGGACAGACCTGAGGTCTGCCCCGCCTTCAAGGAGGTGTGTAGCAAAACTGTGCCTTATTGAGTGTGGAGTGAGGTTCAATCCTGCAGTCTTGCCTAATGCCTTAAGAGCCTGCCAAAACCTCTGCCTTGTCATTGGTTCTCCACGATTTGAAAGAAACAGATAGGGCGATGTCTTTTGTCTAAGGGTCTCAAGCCTCTGCCCACTGATGTAAGCCCGTATCTTGTCAATTGCCCTCCTATTCATTGGAACTACCCTCTCCTTCGACCCTTTGCCTGTTATTCTTAAAAAACCGCCATCAAGGTTTACATCGTCAATCTTTATGGTTACGATCTCACTAACCCTCAGTCCTGATGAATACATGAGTTCAAGCATCGCTGAATCACGGTTGTAAAACCTCGTAGGGATCTCAGTCTCAAGTAGTGTCTTGATCTCATCAATGTTTAATGCCTTCGGAAGTCTCTCCCACTTTTTTGGAGGTTGTAGGGTCTCTGATGGATTTTCATCTATGACCTTTTCTAAGAGCAAAAATTGACAGTATCCCCTAAGGGTAGATACAAACCTACTCCTACTCGCAGGGGATATACCCTTATCTGTGAGATGAGAGAGGTACTGTGAGATGTGCTCCCTTTTAAACGTCACCTCAGATACGCCCAATCCACCGATAAAATCAAAAAAACCCTTAAGGTCAGCAAGATAAGACTGGACGGTGTTTCTTGATAACCCCTTTTCAACGGTCAAATACGATTCATACTGCTTGATTATCCTATGCATCAAACCCTGTTGACTGTCTTAAAAGTGGATATATCTTCTCAGCAAGCTTAATGAGATTTACGGTGTCTGCCCTGTTGTATTCAATCAAAAGGTCTAAAGCCTCCTCCCTGCCCGACTGCCATTGTCTCCACAGCATCACCGCATCAAAACCGTTCATATTTGAAACCCGATAATCCCTATGTATGCCAAATATCTTTTCTATTGCCTTTAAACCACCATTTAGTCCCAATCTCCGTGCAGCAAATGAAAGGTCAAAGTGCGGTATTTCAAAGTTTAGGGATGGATAACAGCGTCTTAAAAACGGGATGTCAAACAGGGATCCGTTAAAGGTAATGAGATACTTATAACCATCAAGTAGGCTTTTTATCTTCAAGGGATCTAAATCAAAGCCTTTTACCAAGGCACGATAATCCTTGCCATTGTAGATACCCACCACGGTAATGTATCCCCCTTCCTCTAACCTCAAACCATTGGTCTCAATGTCAAGACATACCGCCCCATCTCTAAGTATGTCAAAAAGCCTCCAGTGTTCTCTCCTCTTTATAGCCCTGCAGAGATAGGCAAGATTTTCGTGTTGTAGTTTTTCCATGAGATCAAGGAGCTGAAGGTCGTATCGTATCTTCGTGTGTAACGGTATAAAGTCAATATCTTGAGCCCTTATAAAATCATCCCATGTAGTAATTCCCCTTTTCCAAAGTCTCCTCTCAAGCCTCTCGCCTATGCCATTCAGTATTGAAAAGGTGTTCAGTATCATGGTTGTTTCTTCGCTCTCCTGTTTGCCTCTAATATGGTTTTCCTTAATCTCACCGAAGATGGAGTGACCTCAACAAGTTCATCCTCTTTAATAAACTCTATTGCCTGTTCAAGACTTAATACCTTTGGCGGTATGAGTTGTACTATGTCGTCTGCACTTGCTGCCCTCATATTTGTAAGTTTTTTCTCCTTCGTCACATTCACATCTAAGTCATTTGGGCGGGCATTTTCACCCACTATCATGCCCTCATAGACATTGGTATTTACTGGGACAAATAATGTCCCCCTCGGTTGCAGGTGAAAGAGCGCATATGTGGTTGTCTTGCCAGGTCTATCTGCAACCAACGCACCGGTCTGTCTCTTTGACATGGGTCCCTGCCACGGCTCATAACCATCAAAGAGATGGTTTAATAAT
>JBDNDH010000255.1:0-3228 GCA_046719235.1 Thermodesulfovibrionales bacterium | reverse complement strand
ATCTAGAAGAACGGGATCTTGGATGTATCAATTGTAAGGATATAAGTGGGTGATCTCCCGGCATAGTTTTGATAGACAATATGTATTTCAATACGACAGGTGAGAGTCGAGTCTCCCGGTAAAGGGCTAATTGGTAATATCAAACAAAGGCATATAAAAGGGTATATCCCTGACTTTATCAACTGGTGCCAAAAATCCGATTTTATAGTCTGGAAGGCATTGAAAATACTACAGTGATGTCTTCACCTTGCATTTTTGGTAGGATAGATCAACGATTAATCTTTATCCATGTGCATCCTGCTGGTAGGTTTTTTCTTATCCCACTGCATCAAGGGTTCTTATCCTTAACCTTGTCCCGATCTCATCAGAGATCTGGCGACAGGCTTTTAGATCAACCTCTGGTATGTCAACAACCGTGAGGATAACATCAGGTATATGGTTCTTTGCCTCTTTGATAAAAGAGATTAGATAGTCGTATGCTTCAGGGTTGTTTGGTTTGCAGATTCTATTGTAGGTCTCTTTGTCTTGGGCATTCAAACTAATAGATATTGAATCAATGATGCCAGCTAACTCTGGCAGGATGTTTCTTTTGTTTATGAGATTTCCTAATCCGTTTGTGTTTAGCCTGATCCTCCCACCGTTTGATTTGACCCAGGTTGCTACCTTTTTTACCACATCAAGTCTCATGGTGGGCTCACCGAGTCCACAAAATACGATTTCCGTGTAGTCTTTGGGATTTCCGATTGCATTGATGAGGTCATCAGCGCTCGGTTCAGTATCAATCTTGAGATTGTGACCTTTTACAAAATCAGTATTAAACCTCACACAGAATCTGCATGCATTTGTGCATCTATGGGTAATATTTAGATACAGACGATCCCTAATCTTATATACAATCTCACCCTTAGGGATATCCCCAATTGAAAAAAACCTCTTTGCGTTTAGGGTTGTTATCCTATCTATGTCCTCAAGAGTTACACCTCTTAATTCTGCCAAGAGTCTTGCAGTATTTATCATGTAGGCAGGCTCGTTCCTTTTCCCCCTTAAAGGCTCAGGAGAAAGGTAAGGTGCGTCCGTTTCAAGCATGATGTGTTCATCTGGTATGGTGGATGCTATCTCTCTAATGTGGTGGGATTTTTTAAAGGTGATGTTGCCTGCAAATGAGAGCAAGAATCCTCTTTTTATCGTCCATTCAGCCATCTTTTTGTCAGACGAAAAGCAATGCAATACTGCCTTTTTTATTTTTGATGCACTGAGAATTGCCCTCATGTCCTCGTCTGCATCCCTGTTGTGTATGATCACCGGGATATCATAGGTTGTTGCAATATCAAGAAATCTCTCAAATACCGATATCTGCTCTTGCCTTGATGAGTGTTTATGAAAGTAATCAAGGCCTATTTCGCCGAGTGCTACTATCTTGTTTTCATGACGAGACCTTAGAAGTTGATCTATCGTTTGAAATGATGAGTCATCAACCAGCCTTGCATCATGGGGATGAACGGCTACAGCTACATAGACCGATTCATATCTCTTTGCAATCTCAATTGCAGCAAGGCTTGCCGGGATGTCTGCCCCTACCGATATAATAGCCTCAATACCATGTTCTTTAGCCCTTGATATGACCTCGTCTCTGTCTGCATCAAACTCGGTCATATCAAGATGACAGTGTGTATCTATCATGCCCCAAACTTATTTAGCCTTAGAGAGTTTGCAAGGGCAAGGGGCATAAGCTTAACGGTATGGAATATCCCTAATTCACCCTTGAGGCATTCCCTCTCTGAAAAGGCATTACAGGTATTTCCTAAGACATAGGGAGATTTTAGCAATACTGGCACAGGATGCCAACTGTGAGATTTTAGTAATGCTGGCGTGGAATGATCACCAGTGATTATAAGAACATCAGGGTTTAATTCAAGTATCTGTGGTAAGAGTGCGTCAAATTCCGATATCCTGTTTGCCTTGCCCTGAAAGTTTCCGTCCTCACCGTAGGAATCGACCTTTTTGACATGAAGGAAGAAGAAGTCGTAATCCTTGTAGTTTTTCTTCAAAAAGTCTATCTCATCCTGCACACTGCCTTCAACTATAGGGGTATCCATTTGAACCAATTTTGCCAGTCCTCTATACATCGGGTATGTGGCTATTGCAAGTGCCTTGAGGCCAAACCTATCATGAAATGTGGGGATATCAGGCAGGGAAGAGACGCCTCTCGTGAGGATAAAGTTTGCCTTTTCTTCGTCTTTTATTACGGATGCTATCTCTGATATCAACTTCTCTAAGAGGGTTGCTATTGGTTTAGCCTCGTGGGTCGTGGGGTTTGGCTTTAAGGGTACCCTGCCCTCTTTTTGGGGATCTGTATCATCAATCATTGCATGAAGTGGTGATACCGGATTTGGAAGTCTCAATCTTACTGCAAACCTGTGCTCCATACCAGGTGCGAAGAGGACCTCTGCATCCTCTATCTTTTTGATAGACGATTGCAACCTCTCAGTGATTAGCCGGCTCTTTTCGGTTGGAATCCTGCCTGCCCTTCTATCTGTGATGACACCGTCTTTTAATGTTGCATAATTGCACCTTAAGGTTATGTCATTCTTTGTAACCTCCACCCCAAGCCCAAGTGCCTCAAGGATACCCCTACCTATCTGAAACTCTATGGGGTCATAACCAAATAGGCTTAGGTGTCCTGGTCCGCTACCTGGGGTTATTGCGTAATCTACAGGTAGGTGTAGTCCACATGCGGATTGGGTTGCCAATCTGTCCATGTTTGGGGTGTTGGCATGTTCCAACTCAGTCTTTGCATTGACCGGAAGACCACCAAGACCATCAAGGACAACTAATATGATCTTTGAGTTGTTCCTCTGAACAAGTGATGTAATGTTTAGTGTCATCTGTCTCTCCTTATTATTCAAAAAGTGCCCTTACAAATTCCTCAGGATTGAAGTCTTTTAGATCATCAATCCCCTCTCCAACCCCTATTAATCTGACTGGTATACCTAATTCTCGTCTTATTGCAAAGATTATACCCCCCTTTGCAGTGCCATCTAATTTAGTAAGGGCAATCCCTGTGACACCCACAGCATCGTTAAAAAGTCTTGCCTGGCTGATGGCATTCTGTCCTGTGGTTGCATCAAGGACTAAGAGCACCTCTTGAGGGGCATCAGGGTATGACTTTTTGACTACCCTGTGTATCTTTTTGAGTTCTTCCATCAAAGGCATCTTAGTCTGTAGTCT
>JBDNDH010000254.1:0-3234 GCA_046719235.1 Thermodesulfovibrionales bacterium | reverse complement strand
AGCCCTGAACAAGCCCGCTTATCATATCATTGAAAGACTCTGAAAGTCTGTTCATCATATTTGCTAGTTGACCAATCTCATCATTACTGGAGTATTTTATCCTTACTGTCAGGTCTCCTTTGATGATAGATTCAAGATTTTCGGTGACCTGTTTGATAGGCTTAAGGAGTCTTGAGGTGATAACAAAGATCATGATAGATACCAAAAGTGAAGATATTAACACCCCTACTACAAGAAGATTCCTCATTTTTATAATTTCCCTAAATAACTCATCTGTATAACTACCACTTGCGATAATCCAATTAAACCCCTTTGCGTGTGCATAAACCGCAATCTTCTCACGAGGGAACATCTCCCCCAACTCCTTATTTATCCATCGATAAGTCATAATACCTTCTTTCTTTTCTACAAACTCCTTTATAATTGGCTTATCATCGGCATCCTTTGCATCAATCATGCTTTTACCTTTTTGTGCAGGATGCAATACCGCAGTCCCTTTGGAGTCAAGGATAAATACATAACCTGTATCACCAACCTTGATCTTTGCTATCTCATTTAACATCCCATTGATTGAGCTTGTGATATCAAAACCAATAAAAAGTATCCCTATGACTTTGTTCTGTTTATCTTTTATAGGTCTATACTTTGTCATATAATCTTTGCCAAAGAGTTTTGCTGGTCCAAGGTATTCTTCACCTCTGAGCATGGGTTGGTAGGCAGGGTGAGCCCTATCCAACTTGGTCCCCATAGCCCTTGAGCCGTCCTCTTTCTTAAGCGAGGTAGCAACTCTGATAAAATCATCCCCATCCCTCACAAAGATAGTGGCAACAGACCCTCCAGTCATCTTGCTAAAGGCATCAACGTAATGATTATTTAGGTTTAAAACCTCTGAGCCATTCTTGAGAATGGGGGCTTCAATGTTGACCACTGTCACCTTCTTTGATGTATCAACAGAAAATTCACCTTTAAACATTTCTGAAAAGATTGAGAAAAACTGGCTTGCTGAGTTTCTTGAAGAAGCATCAAAGGTCTCAATCATCTGTTTGATGAGCTTTACCTGAGTGTCTAATTCACTGATTCCAGATTTGTAAAATGAGCCTTTTACAAGATAGTAGATAATAACAGTGAGAGATATAAAGATTACAATTACTGCCAATGCACATGAGACTGCCACCTTCTTGCTTATTGAACCACCTACCAACGACCTGATCTTTTCCATTTACCCTCCAATCTTATTTCTTTTATAATTTATAATCGTAAACATTCAAAAAGTCATGCAGAATAATCCTTTTGAGCATATATACAATATCTTATACAATGTCTTTGGTCCTCAAGGTTGGTGGCCAGCAGATACGGCTTTTGAGGTAGCTGTGGGGGCAATACTTACCCAAAATACAAACTGGAGCAATGTGCAAAAGGCGATCAACAACCTTAAATATCATAGGATGTTATCTCCCACTTCTATTTACCATGCAAAAGATGATACTATTGCAAGTCTTATCAAACCCTCTGGGTACTTTAACATTAAAACCAAGAGATTGAAAAACTTTGTTCATTTTCTTGTAGATGAATATAACGGTAGCATAATGGATCTGTCAAGGCATGACAAGTATGAGATAAGAGAAAGACTACTTTCAATATCTGGTATTGGCAAGGAAACTGCTGATTCAATAATCTTATATGCATTACAAAAACCCATATTTGTGATAGATGCTTATACAAAAAGGATACTTTTAAGGCATAAAATCATAGACAAAGAATTGGGATACGATGAGTGCCAGATGCTGTTTCACAAAAATCTAAAAGAGGATGTGAAATTATATAATGAATATCATGCCTTAATCGTCAGGGTTGGTAAGCAATATTGTAAAAAAACACCCATCTGTGAGAGATGCCCTTTATATCCCCTCTTGTTATGCAGCTAATCTTGATTCTAAAAAAGATGTGTTTTTATTGCTACATATTTTTGCCACAATCAACATCACCCATAACAACACCTATTGAAATTCAAGATATTTTATAAAGGCATAAAATTTGCGAAACATCAAAACTCTATGATGAGAAATCAAAGAACCATAAAGCGTGAGATAACATTTAAGGGGATTGGCTTACATACAGGTGTAGAGGCCGTAGTTACCTTAAAACCCGCACCAAGAGACTCAGGAATAGTGTTTTATAGAAGAGACAGAAAAACATACATACCTGCCACAATCTTAAATATCTGTGATACAGCCTTTGCAACTACCCTCACACACAACGGCGTGAAGATTAGGACAGTAGAACACATACTATCTGCTCTTTCTGCGTTAGGGATAGACAATATTATTATAGATGTGATAGGACCTGAGATACCCATACTTGACGGAAGTGCAATGCTTTTTGTTGATTTAATACTTGATGCAGGGATTGCAAAACAAGCCACACAAAAACCTTTTATCAAAATCACTCGACCATTTGTGTATGAAAACAACCACTCTACAATTGCATGTTTTCCATACAATGGTCAAAAGATAAGTTACTCAATAGACTTTAATCACAGTGCCATCAAACATCAAGAGATGACCATAGAGTTAAATGAAGTAAACTTCATAAAAGAGATTGCACCAGCAAGAACATTTGGATTTTTAAAGGATGTTGAGGCTCTTAGGGCAAATGGTTTCGCAAAAGGAGGTAACTTAGATAACGCAGTTGTAATTGACGATAGTGGTGTGGTAAATCCCTCTGGACTGAGATTTAAGAATGAGTTTGTCAGACACAAGATACTTGATACAATTGGCGATTTTGCACTCGCTGGATATCCCTTAATTGGTCATTTTGTCCTAAATAGATCAGGGCATAATTCAAATACGAGATTTTTATCAGAATTGATGTCTTCAAAGGGCTATTACACCCTTACCACATCAGACAGTACATTTTCCCTTGAATCACTCTATCAAGAACCTTACCCTCAAACTGTCTAAAGATCAAAGACAGACATCTCACCTTAATGACAATCCTTAATTACCCTTTAAAAAACATCACGAGTTTTGTTAATATTAAAGACCTTTTTTGGAGAGGTGGCCGAGCTGGTCGAAGGCAGCCGCCTGCTAAGCGGTTGTGGGGGTAAAACCTCACCCAGGGTTCGAATCCCTGCCTCTCCGTATTCTACTAACCTTTTGATTCATAACAAAACTTACAACCAAGTCCCTTAACATATACTCTCGTAGCAAATCGTAGGCAGTATTAGGGCAGGCG
>JBDNDH010000253.1:0-3240 GCA_046719235.1 Thermodesulfovibrionales bacterium | reverse complement strand
GTCTTTGTATTTACCGTCTCACTGCTCATTTCTACAGCCACTGATAATCAGATGATGTCATTTGGGACATCGCACCTTTTTGCACTCCTTGCAGGTATGCTATTAAAAAATGAAGATTGATATATCTACAAGGTCTATATTCAAGAATAGTATATTAAACCTCATAGGACTGGCTTCACCTCTTTTCGTGGCAATAATCACAATACCAATTATAATAGGTCACTTAGGCATTGAAAGGTTTGGTTTCTTAACTATAGCATGGGCAATGGTGGGGTATTTTGGTCTTTTTGATATCGGATTATCAAGGGCATTGACACACCTTATATCAAAGACCATCGCCACAGGTAGATTAGACGATATACCCTCATTCATCTGGACATCATTATCAACAATGCTAATACTTGGCATAATAGGAAGTGTAGTGGTCTTTTTGTTATCAGATGTTCTGGTCACAAAGATTCTAATCGTGTCAGAGGGATTACACGAGGAGTTTATCCACTCAATCAGGGTCTTAACCTTGTCTATACCAATAGTGATAATCTCAACAGGGTTAAAAGGGGTGTTAGAGGCCTATCAGAGATTTGCAAACACAAACATGATACAGCTCTTGATTGGTTTTTCAAACTTTATCTCTCCGTTAGTTGTCTTGTTATTTTCAAACAGCCTTGTTTATATCATATTATTGATGTTTGTAACGAGGGCTCTCTCTCTTTTGCTGTATCTTTATTACACAAAACTGATCATACCTCATCTTTTCAGGCAGATCAGTGTCAGGCTGGATATTCTAAGGAGCCTTCTATCCTTCGGGGGATGGGTGTCAGTCAGCACAATCATAGGTCCTGTAATGGTGTATTTTGACAGGTTTATCATTGGAACGTTCATCTCTGTGTCAATTGTCGCATACTACACAACCCCTTATGAGATCATAAGCAGGGTTACATTAATAAGTGTAGCAATATCTGGGGCACTTTTCCCTACACTATCATCAGTGCTGTGTGTTGACAACCACAAGGCAATAGAATTATTCGACAGGGCTCTAAGATATGTAACCATAACGGTGTTCCCAGTGATACTATTAGTCATCACATTTGCCCAAAATGCACTCCATATATGGCTTGGTAGCAACTTTGCTCATGAATCAACCCCTATATTACAGTGTCTTGCCTTAGGGGTTTTTATCAACTGCGTAGCATTTATCCCTTTTGCATTCATTCAGGCATCAAACAGACCTGATATCACCGCAAAGATACATCTCTTTGAGTTACCAATATATCTGTTTGCCTTAAGCATGCTCGTAAAGTCTATTGGGATTTTTGGGGCTGCTGTGGCATGGACACTTAGGGTAACCATTGATGCAGGATTATTAATATTTGCCACAAACAAGATTTCACCTATGACCTCTCAGGTGATCCTAAGGATGCTGTTTTGGGTCTTTATCTGTGTTTTATTCTTCGTTGTAGGTATTTTTGTCTCTGGGAGGTTTTTATCGTGGTTTTTTGCTACAATTACAGTATTGTGCTTCTTTCTTGTTAGCTGGTTATTTATCTTAAAACAGGACGAACGACTATTTATCAAAAACAAGATACTAAGATGCATGCATTAAAAACCCTATGCCTACAAATTTAAGAACAATATCGGAGCCAAACTGTAAACTGTGTGAAACAGAGGGAGAGGTTTTATATACAGGGCTAAAGGATTTCATAGGGACAACGCACGGTGACTGGGGTTTTAATAGATGTAAAAGATGCGGGCTTATATGGCTTGATCCAATGCCAGACATGGAAGATCTATCCCTTGCCTACGCCGTATATCCAACCCATGAATCAGACGAAATGGCATATTTATCACTTAAGGAGAAGATTAGGGCTGGATATCTACGCAGAAGGTATGGTTTTAAGGGAGGGAATGACTTAAACCCCATTTATCATTACCTCGGTTATCTGTTGTGGTTAATGCCTTTGAAGAGGGTATCAACGGACTTTTGGTTTAAGGCGTTAGGAGGCATGGATAAAAAGGGTAGATTGCTTGATATAGGCTGTGGCAATGGCAGTTTGATAAGGTTGATGAATGAATGGGGATGGCAGGCAGAGGGGATAGAACCTGATCATCACGCCTTTAAGATTGCCTCATCGATGGGACTGAAGGTTGTAAACGGCGATTTCTTGGAATCCAACTTTGATGACGAATCCTATGACGCAGTTATCTCAAACCATGTGCTTGAGCATGTGTATGACCCGGTAGGTTTCCTCAAAAAATGCTACAGGATAGTCAAGCCCAATGGTATCATCTGTATAGCAACACCAAACGCTTCATCCTGGCAACACCTTTTGTTTAAAAGACACTGGATGGCACTTGATCCCCCGAGGCATTTCTACCTCTTTAGCCCCGAATCCATGAGGCTATGTGCCCAGATGGCAGGGGTACAAGACTACAGGATCTCCACAACCACAAGGGGGAGTCGCTTCATTGCAAGTGCAAGTCTGATGATCAAACACAAGGGCTCATACCACTGGCACGACAGGACAGAGTTCAAAACATCCTTGATATCAAATCTATTAGAGATACTTGAATATTTCCTTTTAAACTATAACAAAGACAGGGGCGTAGAACTCCTTTTTACTGCCTTCAAGAGATGATATCGGTAAGAGACATAGTAGTTGTTACGGTTACATACGGTGAGAGATGGAGCCTTCTGCATAATGCATTAGAGTCTTGCATCAGAGAAGGTATAAGGAACTTTATAATTGTTGGAAACGGGGTCACTTACAACATATCTGACCGCCTTGAAAGTTGTTTCCCGGATATTAACATCTCGCTATACCTGTCGGATATCAACAAGGGTTCCGCTTATGGTTTTAGGACTGGTCTGTCAGAGGCATTGAGATCTGGTAAAGACTACATCATGCTCTTTGATGATGATGCTGAGATGCAAAGTGGATGCATGGATAGATTGATAAGATCTTATACGGATGTAGTAAAGACCTATGGGGTTGAAAACACCATCGTAAGTGCGGTAAGACTTGAACATCTCAGCGATCTGACAGAAGGGATCTTACAGAAAAGCCTCAAACAAAAGAATGCCTTTAGGAGATTTCACCTCTTTGATCTGGCAAGGAGGCTACTTACAAGGCTTAACATAATAAAATTTGAATACAGTGACTTTGACAGGGTGAGTGTCCCTTATACCGTATATAGTGGGCTTCTTTTCAATAAAAGTCTCATTGATAGGCATGGATTGCC
>JBDNDH010000252.1:0-3243 GCA_046719235.1 Thermodesulfovibrionales bacterium | reverse complement strand
TCGTCATAGCAAAAACACCTATCAAAATCACCATCCCATGCAAGCCCCAATTCTGCATGACTATCTATCACTGCCTGTGATGTAGCCGTCCTATTTTCCTTTAGCAGTGGGTTTGGAACTCCGTTTGGAAAGGAACCATCAGGTTCAAAGTTTATCTTTACAAAGTCTATCTGTGGGAGTCTTTCTCCAATGAGATCAATCACCCTACCTGCACAGCCATTTCCAGGATTTACCACTACCTTTAGAGGTCTCTGCCATTTAGCATCCAAAATTCCCGTTAGAAACATCGCATATGCCTCTTCCGTATATGACCTTATGAGCCTGCCCTTATGCCCCGATGACAGAATATGTGATGAGAAGACCCGTTCTTTGATCTCATTGAGTCCAGTATCACTACTTATAGGGACTGCCCCTGTTTTTACAAACTTCATCCCGTTATAGTTCGATGGATTATGGCTTGCGGTCACCATTATGCCGCCATCTGCATTGAGGTAAGGGACAGAGAAATACACCTGTTCCGTCCCACATAAGCCAATATCATAGACATCTGCACCACAATCACATATGCCTCTTGATAGTGATTCTGCCAATGACTCACTACTTAACCTTACATCCCTTCCAACCACAACAGCCTTTGGTTGAAAGACATTGCAAAAGGCAAGACCTATGCGGTATGCCAAATCCTCATCGATGTCATCAGGATAAATCCCCCTTATATCATATGCCTTAAAACAATCCTTACCTGCCATATGTATCCTCGATGCGGACTATATCATCCTCTCCCACATACTCACCATTTTGAACCTCAATAATCTCAAGGGGCACCTTGCCCGGATTTTCAAGCCTATGGACAGTAGTCTTTGGGACATATACGGATTCATTCTCATGGACATGCATCACCTTATCACCTATGGTAACCTTTGCAGTGCCCTTTACTACTACCCAATGTTCTGAACGGTGATAGTGCATCTGCAGGCTCAATTTCTCATTCGGTTTCACCACTATCCTCTTTATCTTATACCTGTTGCCTTCTTCTAATACGGTAAAACTCCCCCACGGTCTATGGCAGCACAGGTGGTCTTCTGATTCCTGTCTCTGAATCTTATTAAGATGAGACACCACATCCTTTACACCTTGAGACATACCCTTTTTTGTTATGAGTAGAGAATCAGGGGTGTCTATTATAAGACAATCCTTTAGTCCTATTGTCGCGATGTAGTGATTTGCCCCTAAGATGAGGCAATTTTCCGTATCTATGAGATGGGCATCTCCCATCACCACATTACCATTTTCATCCTTGTCAAGCGAATCATACACTGCATCCCACGAACCGATGTCATTCCAATAGATGTCCATAGGGACTACCGCTACATTACCGGACTTCTCAATCACGGCGTAATCAAGAGAGATTGATGGCATATCTGAGAAGTTGTGAATGAAATCATCTAAATCAAGTCTGAATATATCTGAAAACCAATCAAGATAGGATTCCATCTCCCTTATCATCACATCTATCCTGAAGACAAAGATGCCAGAGTTCCAGTAATATTTACCCTCTGCAATATACCTCTTTGCTACCTCTAAATCTGGTTTCTCTACAAATGCCTCGACCAGTGGATAAACCTCGCCATCTACACTTATGGTCTCATCTCCAGCCTTTATATATCCGTAACCTGTCTCTGGTCTATTGGGCTTGATTCCAAATGTAACAATCTTCCCCGCCTGTGCTATCCTCTGTGCGACCTTACAGTATCTCTTGAAATCCTCATCAGGCTTAATGATATGGTCAGATGGACATACAATCAAGACCTCATCAAGACCACACGATAACCTTTCCATGCAGTATTTCATAGCAAGTGCAATCGCCGGAGCAGTATTCCTTGATGATGGCTCAAGTATAAGACATCTCTCATCAAGTGGAGACTGAAGGGTCATGATGTCTGATAAGACAAAAAACTTATATTGCTTGTTGGAGACTATGAGGATATCCTCATCAGCTACGACCTTTTGTAATCTCTCAACAGTCTGCTGTAAAAACGATCCACCTTCCCCAATGGATAGAAACTGCTTAGGATAATTTTTTCTTGAAAGGGGCCAAAGCCTTGTCCCACTGCCACCTGCAAGTATAATAGCCTTCACTGTATGCCTCCCTTCTTATTAAGCGGAGAGGGAGGGATTCGAACCCTCGATGGAGTTGCCCCCATAGCGATTTTCGAGACCGCCCCATTCAACCACTCTGGCACCTCTCCAGATGAATTGATATGCTCAATTTGTTTAAGTTTCAATGTTATTTATTGTTTTTCTCTTTCGTTGGGTAGTTAAAAAATGAAATCCCTGATTCCTTATTTATAATTACGTCTCTCGTATCAAACTTGTCCCGAACCATTTTAGTTGGTTGACCAACTCCAAGTAAGGTCATTCATACAACCTCTCAAGGAATTTGTTAATGTTTAGCAATAAGCATACGCCCTGAGACCATAAAGATGTCAAGCATACGGGTGTTCCTAACGGCCTCATTGCCGTTTATCGAGATCCCTTTTGAATCCTCTCAACACTACTTGCCTTCTATTATAAAACTACTTACCAAAATAAATGCACACTTGAGACTGACACAGAAATCCTTTTGAAATCAGTGAACCCCTTTTTGGGAAAACTTCCCTACAATAGTTAAACAACTAAACAGTTTAGTAGGCAGGTGTTGTATTGATGACTTGTAAAAAGAAACCAAAAGGCTATAAACTCAAGTGTTCGAAACCAAACTGCATGATTACAGACATCTCATTTCTTGACTTGTTGAGCTACGGATTTATCAGGAGGGCTTTTATTGCAGGCTCTTTCATCGCTGTGGTCTGCTCTATTTTAGGGGTGATATTAGTCTTAAAAAGGCTCTCGCTGATTGGAGATGGCTTGGCTCATGTTACCTTTGGCAGTGTGGCGATTGGTTTGGTACTAAAGTCACATCCCTTTTTAGTATCTATCCCTATAACTGCTATGGCTTCTATAGGCATAATGAGACTAATCAAAGGTGCAAAGGTATATGGTGATGCAGCAATAGGGATCGTCTCATCACTGGGGATTGCAACAGGTGTCATATTTGCAAGTTTAGGCGGAGGTTTTAATGTTGACATATTTAGTTTCTTGTTTGGTAGTATCCTTGCGGTTACAGACGAAGAGACCCTGATATCTGCCATACTCTCAGTTACAGTCATCTCTATTATCATAAAGCATTATAGAGAGATACTC
>JBDNDH010000251.1:0-3245 GCA_046719235.1 Thermodesulfovibrionales bacterium | reverse complement strand
CATCGACTTCGGCAACAAACCTTGTCCTTACCAATATATGAATATCCTTTCTCTCATTTCGGGCAATCTGGACGGTCTTCCGTGTTGATGCCGCATCTGATATTACCACTACGAGCATGTCTGCTGTCATAATCCCGACCTTATGGAGAACCTCAAGGCTTGTGCTGTCACCAAAGTATATTGGCTCACCTAATTTCTTCATCTTTTTTACTGTGGTTGGATTGAGCTCAAGGATTACATAAGGAATACCTGATGTCTTTAGGGCAGACGCAAGGTTTCTGCCGTTTACGCCAAACCCAACAATAATAACATGCCTTTGCGCCTTATTATCCTGAATATTATGTGAATGTCTTTCTTGTAGCCTTTCTAATCTCCTTAACATCTTTTTAGATGAAAGCCACTGCGATGATTTACCGGCAAGCCCAATCATAAATGGGGTGGCTATCATAGTTAATACCGATGCACATAAAAAGATTTGGTAAAAGTTTTCATCAATCAAGGCTAGTTCTCTTCCCTCCTGTGCAAGGACAAAAGAAAACTCGCCGATCTGGGCTATGTAAAAACCAGTCTGGACAGAGTGTCTGATGCTACCGCATACAAAGGATGTAGCCAATGAAGCGGTTATTGTCTTTGCTATCAGGATAACGACTACAAGGCTTAAGACGAGGGTAATATTCTTGACCATAAAAGACGTATCAAGCAACATCCCCACAGATATAAAAAACAGACCCATAAAACTCTCTTTGAAAGGTATGATATCGGATATTGCCTGCGATGCGTATTCTGATTCTGAGATTACTATCCCGGCAAGAAAGGCTCCTAAGGCAAGGGATAGTCCAAGTTTTTGTGTTAGCAGTGCGGTGGCAAGACAGAGTAAAATTATCGTTATCAAAAAGAGTTCTCTACTCTTGCTCTTTACAACCTCGTGTAGTATGTGCGGTACTCCCCAACGGGCTAAAAACACCACAATGAATATCACTACGACTGCCTTCAGCATCGTAAAGACGATATCTTTAAGGCCACCTCCCTGCCCAGCAAGTATAGGGATCAGTAACATAAAAGGCACGACGCAGAGGTCTTGAAATATAAGTATTCCAACGGTATTTCTCCCGTGAGGGGTATTTATCTCTGCCCTCTCCATGAGTAGTTTGATGACGATAGCAGTACTACTTAGCGATACGAGGAAACCATCAAAGACTGCAGACTTTAAACTCTGCCCTAATAGAAAAAAACTCAAACCTCCTGCAACAACTATGGTAAAAATGACCTGAAGTGTCCCTGCAGAAAAGACAGACCTTCTAAGCAGAGAGAGATTCTGAAGAGAAAACTCAAGCCCTATGGTAAACATCAATAGAATAACACCTATCTCTGCAAAGACCTCTACGGTATGGACATCCTTGATAATCTCTAAACCATGAGGTCCGAGTAATACGCCTGCTATGAGAAAACCAACAATAGATGGTATCTTTAACCTGTTTAGAATATAAACGATTAACGCAGAAACACCAAATATTACTACGAGATAAGTCAGAAAGCTAACTACCATTGCCTGTAGCCTTTTTTAGATGAAGTAGAAGGGTATTTATAGTAAAGGGTTTCTGTATAAAGCCGACTGCACCTGATTTTAAAAGGGTATCTATCCCTATTGAGTCTTCATGCACGAAACCTGAGCAGATTATTACCTTGACATCAGGGTTGATCTTCTTGAGTTCAAGAAAGACCTCATCCCCCCTTTTTTTGGGCATTATCATATCAAGGATAACGGCATCTATCCTGTCTTTGTGTCTTATATATTTATCAATCCCATCAACGCCATCGTTTGCAGTAATTACCTGATAGCCAACACTCTCAAGCATGTCCTTACATAAGCTTCTGATGGCCTCCTCATCATCTATCACTAATATAGTCAAAGACCCTTTGTGATTTTCCAGGGGCTTCTCCTCAACGGTCTTTGGTGGTTCCTTTACAGGTAGATATATATTGAAGGTTGTCCCTTCGTTTGGTTTACTGGAGAAATTTATATAACCATTGTGGTTAGTAACTATTGTGTGCACTATATATAAGCCGAGCCCAGTCCCTTTCCCTTTTGGCTTGGTCGTAAAGAAGGGGTCAAATATCTTGTCCTGTGCTTTTTCATCAATACCAATCCCTGTATCTGATATGGATATCTTTATAAACTGGGTATCTGTATCAGTTAGTTGATTGACCTCGGTATCTGGTTTTTTACTAAGTGATGTTGAGATGGTTAATATCCCTCCGTTTGGCATGGCATCTCTTGCGTTGACAGTGAGGTTTAGAATAACCTGATGGATCTGTGATGGATCTGCTGCAGTTATCGGAATATCATCGGACAGATTAGTTACTAACTCTATCTGTTTTGCCAGACTATGACTTATTAAATCTACTACCTCTCTAATTATCTTGTTGATGTCAACCGGCTTGGTCTCCATCTTTTCTTTACGAGTGACTGAAAGGATGTTTCTCGTTAATTCACCTGCCTTCTGGGCTGACTTGTTTATTGTTTTAATATACTTGTAAAACCTGTCTGTCTCTGTCATTGAATTGAGTATTATCTCAGAGTATCCCAAGATTGATGTGAGGACATTGTTGAAATCGTGTGCTAACCCAGCCGCAAGGGAACCCATAGCCTCCATCTTTTGTGAACGGATTAAATGTTGATATAACCTTTTTTCCTCTGTGATATCGCGTTTTATACAGACGTAGTTTAACTTGTTAGAAAAGTAGATTGGATATATTACACTTGAGTCATAGAAGATCTCGCCATTTTTTTTCTTATTAATAAACTCCCCCTTCCACACCTTTTTATCCTTGAGGGTAGCCCACAATCTCTTGTAGAATTCTTGATTGTGGCATCCGCTCTTAAGGATGCTTGTCTTTTTTCCAATGACCTCTTCAATTGAATAACCAGTAACAGTCTCAAAGGATCTGTTGGCATAGAGAATAACTGCCTTCTCATCTGTGATCACAATTACATCAAAGGCTGAATCGATAATGTCCTGAAACCTAACAAGTTCCTCTATATATCTTGCCCTGTCAATCGCTGATGCTATATCCGCAACAAATATTCCCATTAAAGACTTATAGTATCCATCAATAGTTTCTGAGGTGTTTATACAGATAAAGATTATGTCCTTGTCCTTGTATGCCAGTTTGATTGGATAAACTGATAAATTCTTAATCCTAAAACTTTTTGAAAAACCGATAATGTCGTATATATCTTTTTC
>JBDNDH010000250.1:0-3247 GCA_046719235.1 Thermodesulfovibrionales bacterium | reverse complement strand
GAAAAACATTGAGTTTGCCCAGAGCATCGGAGTAGGAGGCACCCCTTTGTTTGTTAAGCAAGATGGCAAAAGGATTGAGGGATTTGTCCAGCAAGCCCTTGAGGATTACCTCGGCAAGTAAAGATTTGCGATTTGATTTTATTGTCTGCTAAAATTGTTATCTTTTTTAGGAGGTTTTCTCTATGGAAGGTCAAGTCGCATTAGTAACAGGCGGAACCCGTGGTATTGGAAAGTCAATTGCAATAGCCTTTGTAAAGGCTGGAATACAGACTATCATCACAGGGCTCAATGAGGACCGTGCAAAGGTTGCTGTTGAGGAGATTAATCAGCATAGTAATAGATGTAGATTCGTAAGATCTGATGTATCAAAGTCAGGCGATGTAGCATCTCTGTTTGAGATTATCAATAAAGATTATGGGAGACTTGACATACTTGTTAACAATGCAGGTATGACCAAAGACAACCTCTTGTTGAGGGTCAAAGAAGAAGACTGGGACTCTGTGATTGATACCAATCTTAAAGGCACCTTCTTATGCACACAAGAGGCGATCAAGATCATGTCTCGCCAGAAATACGGAAGGATAGTAAATCTCACATCTGTAGTTGCCTTTATAGGCAATTCAGGTCAGTCAGTCTATAGTGCCTCAAAGGCTGGTATTATTGGCTTTACCCGTTCAGTAGCGCTTGAGTATGCAAAGAGGGGGATAACGGTCAATGCAATTGCACCTGGTTTTATCAAGACAGATATGACAGACAGGATCCCTGAGAAGATAAAGGAACAGATACTACAGATGATACCGATGGGCACTTATGGCAGTGGTGAAGATATAGCAAATGCGGTGATGTTTCTCATATCTAACGCTTCGTCTTACATCACCGGACAGGTAATTCATGTAAATGGTGGAATGTTTCTTGGCTAAAACAGCAAAAATAAAACTATTCAATAATTCAAGGAGGCAAAAGGATGATTGACGAAAAGGTAAGGGAGATCATAGCAAAACAATTAG
This sequence comes from Thermodesulfovibrionales bacterium, assembly GCA_046719235.1. GTDB lineage: Bacteria > Nitrospirota > Thermodesulfovibrionia > Thermodesulfovibrionales > Dissulfurispiraceae > DUZI01. The sequence goes on along the minus strand of JBDNDH010000250.1, from coordinate 2,240 downwards.
GAGTAGATATTGCACAGGTTACACCAGAGGCATCCTTCGTTGAGGATTTGGGGGCTGACTCCCTTGATACAGTTGAACTCGTTATGGCTTTTGAGGAAGAATTTAAGATCGAGATCCCAGATGAAGACGCAGAAAAGATAGCAAAGGTCAAAGACGCAATAGAATACATCAAAAACAAGACCTCTTAGATATATGTCAAAAAGAAGGGTGGTTGTAACAGGATTAGGGCTTATAACCCCGTTAGGTCTTAATCTCAAAGAGTCTTGGGATGGCTTAACCAAAGGCGCTTCGGGTATTGATAAGATAACCCATTTTGATGCCTCCTCCTTCCCTGTGAGGATCGCTGGAGAGGTGAAGGGATTTGACCCTGCGCCCTATATTGAGCAAAAAGAGATCAAGAAAATGGATAGGTTTATCCATTTTGCAATCGCCGCCACTACGCATGCATTGGAAGATGCAAACCTTAAGATAGACGAATCAATCGCTGAGAGGGTGGGAGTGTCTATCGGTTCTGGTATGGGGGGATTGCCAACAATAGAACACTATCACAAGGTCTTGCTTGAAAAAGGCTATAGAAAGATAACCCCATTTTTTATCCCTATGCTGATTATCAACCTTGCATCAGGCAATGTATCAATAAAGTTTGGGGCAAAAGGACCAAATATCGCCATAGTTACCGCCTGTGCAACAGGCACTCACTCTATTGGTGAGGCATTCAGGGCAATCCAAAGAGAAGATGCCGATGTGATGATCGCAGGTGGGACAGAGTCCTGCATTACACCCCTTGGTATAGGGGGTTTTGCCGTAATGAGGGCGCTATCCACACGAAATGATGAGCCACAGTTAGCAAGCAGGCCTTTTGATAGAGACAGGGATGGTTTTGTGATGGGAGAGGGTGCAGGGATAATGATACTTGAAGAGCTCCAATTTGCAAAAAATAGAGGCGCAAAGATATATGCAGAAGTGGCTGGTTACGGCATGTCAGCAGATGCCTATCATCTTACCGCACCTTCACCAGACGGTGATGGGGCCGCAAGGTGCATGGCATTGGCTATAAAAGATGCCAAGATTGATCCGAGAGAGATTAATTATATAAATGCCCATGGAACCTCGACCAAATTTGGAGATGAGATAGAGGTAAGGGCTATAAAAAGGGTTTTTGGTGACCAATACAAAGAGATTGCTGTAAGCTCAACAAAATCTATGATAGGCCATTTGCTCGGTGCGGCAGGTGGGGTTGAGGCAGTAATCTCCGCACTTTCAGTTTATCATGACATTGCGCCACCAACAATCAACTTAGAAAATCAAGACCCCGAGTGTGACATTGATTGCGTCCCTAATAAATCAAGACAAATGACAATTAACTACGCAATGAGCAATTCCTTTGGATTTGGTGGAACTAATGGATGTCTTATCTTTAGAAAATATACAGGAGATTGAGGAATACTTAGGATATCACTTTAACGATATCTCACTCTTAAAGGCTGCACTCACACACAAGTCAAAACACTTTGAAGACCCAATCAATTTTGAAATACACAATGAAAGGCTTGAGTTTTTAGGAGACGCAGTCTTAAATCTCGCAATCTCTGAATACCTCTTTAATAATTCAAAGAATTTCACCGAATCGCAGATGTCCAAGATGAAGTCTTACCTCGTTAAAGAGGCAGTCCTTCATGAGATAGCCCAGAGGCTTTGCTTAGGAAGACTTCTCGCATTGGGTAAAGGAGAGGAGACAACAGGGGGTAGGCAAAAAAGGTCTATCCTTGCAGATGCGGTTGAGGCAATCATTGGTGCAATATTTATTGATAGCTCATTTCAAACTGCGAGGGATTTCGTTATCCAACAATTTTCTGAAAAGATTACAAATGTTATAAACAAAAAAGAAGGCAGAGACTTTAAGAGTGAACTTCAGGAGGTATGTCAGAGTAAATATAACCTTTTGCCCATGTATGAGGTCGTTAAGCAAGAGGGCGAAGAACACAAAAAGATATTTACAGTGGAGGTCTATGTAAATGGCAAGGTGATGGGCAGAGGCGTGGGTAAAAGCAAAAAAGAGGCAGAATCTGCATCCGCAAGGGAGGCACTTTTTGCTATGGGATTATAACCAACCAAAAACCCTGTTTAAAAACCTTTAATCATCTAAGGAAAAACACTTAATCTGCAAGCCTTTTACAATCTTTTGGCGGTACATCCCTTTAAAAACCCTTGACTATAGGGGCTAAAACATCTTAACAGGT
>JBDNDH010000025.1:0-9809 GCA_046719235.1 Thermodesulfovibrionales bacterium | reverse complement strand
GATAGACGGTGCAGGTAATATTATAAACGAGGTAGTCAGACAATAAAAATATAAAGGTCTCTTTTTAGTAACTGGGATATCAAAAAACTGAACCCGATTTTTCTTGTGATATTTGATGTAGATCTGGGTTCAAATCCTACTAATTCGATGAAAAATAACAAGGTTGCAGTCATAGGTTACGGAAACACCTTAAGGGGTGATGATGGTATAGGGATTGTTGCTGTAAGAGAGGTAAAGGGGTGTGTGGAGGGGCTAAATGTTGATACATATGAATATCACCAGTTAAATATTGAGGTGTTGCCTGTCTTAGCAGATTATGAAAAGATTATCTTCATTGATTGTAGTGCTGATATAGGATATGGGGAGGTCTTTTGTCGTCAGATTAGACCTGATGAGAGTTTATCTCTTGGCATGACTCATCATATTACCCCCCAACAAATACTACAACTGTTAGAGATTTTGTATAATAAAAGTCCGGAATGTTATGTCTGTGAGGTAGGGGGTAGGGTTTTTGATTTTGGGACTGATGTATCAATGCAGGTTATGGATTCAACTCCTCAGGTAGTTGAAGAGTGTATTAGATTAATAACTACCTCAAGAAAGTAAAGAAATTCCAGACAAATATCATTTTAACCTAATCACTTGTACTGTTGCTATAGAAAAAGGAGAGACAATGCAATTTCATACTAAGGGAGTTGAGGATGTTTTATCCGATCTAAGATCGGACATAAATGGTTTATCTTCAGAAGAGGTCACAAAGAGATTACATGACTATGGACTGAATCAACTAAAGGAAAAGAAAAAAAGATCACCATTAGCCCTGTTCTTTGATCAATTCAAGGACTTCATGATTATCCTTCTGATAATAGCCTCTGTTATATCAGGAGTTGTTGGTGACATCGTTGATACAATTGCCATACTCGTAATAGTCATTATAAATGCAGTTATAGGCTTCATCCAAGAGTTCAAGGCTGAAAAGGCAATGGAGTCCCTAAAAAAGATGTCCGCCTCTTTTGCAACTGTCATAAGGGGTGGTGTGACAGAAAGGGTAGATGGCTCACAGATAGTGCCGGGTGATATCGTGGTTTTGGAGGCAGGCAATATCGTGCCTGCAGACATGAGACTCATAGAGACAGCCCAATTGAGAGTTGATGAGTCTGCCCTTACTGGTGAGTCTATGGCTGTGGAGAAGGATTCAAGGTTGGTTGTTGAAGAAGACTCTCCTCTGGGTGATAGAAAAAACATGACATACAAAGGAACGATAGTTAGTTATGGTCGTGGCGTAGGGGTTGTAGTAGCTACTGGCATGGCTACCGAGATAGGAAAGATAGCAAATCTCATACAGGAAGAAGACAATGCCAAAACACCACTTCAAAAGAGGCTATCGGACTTTGGGGTAAAACTCTCCATTTCAGTGATAATGGTTTGTGCCCTATTGTTTGTAGTTGGTTTACTAAGGGGCGAACCGGCAGGATTGATGTTTATGACAGCCCTTACACTTGTAGTTGCCGCTGTTCCAGAGGCACTGCCAGCGGTGGTTACTATCTCACTTGCAATGGCTGCAAAGATAATGGTGCGACAAAATGCCCTCATTAGAAAACTCCCCGCTGTGGAGACACTTGGTTCAGTGACTTACATATGCTCTGATAAGACAGGGACATTAACGCAAAACAAGATGACCGTTACAGAGGTCTTTGTTGATGAAAAGATCGTTGATGTATCAGACTTAGACAAACTTCAATCGTCATCTGTGGTAACCCTTATGACTGCCCTGTCAATCAGCAATGATGCAAATATTAACTCAGAGGGTAGCCTAATAGGTGACCCTACAGAAACTGCCATACTGGCCGTTGCAGAGAGATTTGGGTTCAAAAAGGCTGACCTTGCAGATAGATTTAAAAGGGTGGCAGAGATACCGTTTGACTCAGAAAGAAAGACTATGACGACAATACATAAGGTTGATGATATCAATCAAGCCCTTGATATCCAGAAGTCTCAAGGACAGATTATCTACCCATACATAAGCATTACAAAGGGTGCCTCTGATGTGATGCTTCAAAAGTGTAGGGGTATCTTAAAACAGGGGAATCTTCAACAGTTCGATACACATAGACTAATGGATGTGAATGAACAGATGGCAGGAAAGGGTCTGAGGGTTATCTGTGTTGCCTATAGATTGTGGACAGATCTGCCGGATGCGATTGTGCCTGAGGTGATAGAAACAGACTTAACGATTGTAGGGTTTGTAGGGATGATTGATCCTCCAAGACCTGAGGCATCTGAATCCGTGGAACTTTGCAAATCTGCGGGGATAAGGACTGTCATGATAACGGGCGATCATCCCTCTACTGCAAAATACATCGCAGAGTCAATAGGTATTATTCAAAAGGACGATATGGTCATTACAGGTAAGGATCTGTCAAGGCTCAGGGAGGATGAATTCCAGAAGATAGTAAAAGACATATCTGTGTATGCACGGGTAGCCCCAGAGCAGAAATTAAACATAGTCAAGGCGCTTCAATCTCAAGGGCAGTATGTGGCGATGACAGGGGATGGCGTTAACGATGCACCTGCATTAAAATCTGCAGACATTGGTGTAGCCATGGGGATTACAGGGACTGATGTCTCAAAACAGGCCTCAGACATGATACTACTTGATGACAACTTTGCCACGATCGTAAGGGCAGTCAAAGAAGGAAGGCGAGTCTTTGACGGTATCCTGAAGATGATAAGGTATATCCTTTCTACAAATGCAGGTGAGATAATGCTAATCTTCTTTGCACCACTGTTGGGCTTACCTCTGCCATTATTGCCTATACATATGCTATGGCTAAACCTCTTTACAGATGGGCTACCAAGTCTCGCCTTTGCTGTTGGTCCTGCTGAACCTGATGTAATGAAGAGGCCCCCAAGGGACCCGAAAATGGGTATCCTTACACAGGGGCTTGTCGTAAAGATACTCTGGACAGGTTTTCTCCTTGCAAGCATAGGGCTTGTAATGCAGGCGTTGTGTGTTGACCACATGCCTAAGGAAAAGTGGCAGACCATGTTGTTTACGTTTATGTGTTTTGCCGAGTTGGGGGCAGCACTATCCCTAATCTCCGAAAAACAGTCCTTTTTCTCCTTGAGGTTTAAGGATATGAAGTATATGTTAGCCGCAATTGTCTTAACAGTTATACTACAGATGGCTGTTATATACATACCTTTCATGAACACAATCTTTAAGACCGTTCCTCTTTCAGCATGGGAACTTACCATAACCTGCATCCTCTCTACATCTCTTTTCTTTGCCATAGAGATTGAAAAATTCGTAAGATTTAAACTACAAAAAAGGGGGTATTAACTCGATGAAACTCGTAATGGAAACAAATCTTCAGGGAGTAAATCTTTTAAGAAGGGGGAAGGTTAGGGATATCTATGAGATTGACGACATGCTTCTTATCATTGCCACAGACAGGATCTCTGCCTTTGATGTAGTGTTGCCAACGGGTATCCCAAACAAAGGCAAGGTGCTTACACAGATATCACTGTATTGGTTTAAGGTTATGGAAGATATCATAAAAAACCACATTATCTCGGCAGATGTGGAGCAATACCCAGATATCTTAAGTCCTTACGCAGACATCTTAAAAGATAGAAGCATGCTTGTTAGAAAGACAAAGGTCCTGCCAATTGAGGCAATAGTGAGGGGATACCTGTCGGGCTCGGGATGGAAGGAATACAAAAAGAGCGGGACAGTGTGTGGTATCAAACTGCCCGATGGACTTTTGGAATCTTCAAAGTTACAAGAGCCGATCTTTACACCAAGCACAAAGGCAGACGAAGGTCATGATATAAATATTACCTTTGAGGAGACTGTCAACATCGTGGGTGAGGATCTGGCAAAGAGGGTTAGAGACACTGCACTTAACATCTACAAAAAGGCACGGGACATTGCAGAAAAGAAGGGTATCATTATTGCCGATACGAAGATGGAGTTTGGTCTTATTGATGGTGAATTGATTTTGATAGACGAGTTACTAACCCCTGACTCTTCAAGGTTCTGGTCAATCAAGGATTATAAGGTAGGTAAAGGACAGGATAGTTACGACAAACAGATAGTAAGGGATTATCTCCTCACACTTGATTGGAATCAGACTTATCCCGGTCCATCTCTACCAGATGAAATTGTCAAAAAGGCTCAGGGCAGATATGAGGAGATACTGCAGATCTTGACGAGTTAATTTAGACAAAACCTTTACCTCAAGGCGTTGAATACAAAGATAATTTCCTTCGTGAATTTTAAGGGAGGGGTGGGTAAGACTGCCAACGTTGTAAATATAGCGGCATGCATTGCGAAGAACCACTCAAAGAGGGTTCTTATTATCGATCTTGATGCTCAGTGTAATGCTACTTACTGGTTGTTAAAGAGAGATACATGGTCAAAGATAAAGGATAGCCCTCATCTTACGGTCGGTCAAATATTTGATGATTTTATATACAATGTGGCGACGTTTGACTTTGATAATTGTGTCATAAAAGGGGTGCCGAGATCTGAAGGAGGGATGTCATATATTGATGGGTTGGACATCCTGCCTTCCTCCCTCAATCTTCTCAGGATTGAGGATGAATTGCATCTAAACAAGGACATAAAGGCGATTGTCAAGATACTCGGCAAGGCACTCAAAAATCATATCTCAGATTATGATTATGTGTTTATTGATTGTCCGCCCAACGTCCATTTTATAACAAAAAATGCACTCTATTTTTCAGACTATTACATAATCCCGTATATACCGGACTATCTATCTCTTTCTGGTTTTAGGACATTCTGCCAGATTGTAAAGAAATTTCAACTCCAGATTGGAACTATTAGGGGCAATCCATTAAACCCAAGGATTAGAGGGATCGTAATCAATAGATTTAAACAGGTTGGAAATGTATTCACAGTAAGCATCAATGAACTATTGTTGCAACTTACGATGCTCAAGAGGGATGGTCTTGTTCATCCAGACTCAAAGATATTTATACCACCCATCAGAGACTGTGTGGGTGTAGCAGAGAGCTCAAGCCTGCACCAGCCAGTCATTATCAGTCATCCCAAAAGCATTGGGGCTCAGGATTATGCGGAGTTGTCCATAAACTTTTTAAACTATTTTGAGGTTTTGCAATGAACATGGATGAGTTGTCAGAAAAATTACTGGATGTCTCACAAAAGATCAGACTACATCGTCACCATCTTACTGACAAGAGATGTATAGATGAGGCAGGAAGATTATTAAATGCACTTCTCAGATTTGAGAGGCTTGTAGATTCAGTATCACAGGGTAGTAAACCTGTCAATCATGAGTTTAAACAGGTCATACAGAATGTCTTTAATGAAGGGATATCAGACATCAATGAACTTGGTGAATTTAGCAAGAAGGTTTTAGGTAAGAAGGTATCGGGCATCAAAAAGGCAACATTTACAGAGTATCGTGATAAGGTGGTCTCAGAGATCATCAACAAGGACAAGGCTGAATTTGCCCTGCTCTTACTCAGACGAATGTCTGCTGAACCTTTAATACAGATAGTTGAAAATACACCGGAGTCTATACTCTTACAGGTAAGAAGATTGGGGGCACTATCAGATGAACAGATAGAAACAGAAAAAAGACATCTCTTAAAAGACAAAGACACACTTACCCTGCTTGCAAGAACAGCAGGTGTTAATCTAAAACCTTCATACAAACCAGAGACAATATTCAGGAGGCTTTTAGAAATCGCAAAGAGGTATTATGAGAATACTTTATAGTCTCAAGAAGGACTCTGAAACTGTATGGTAAAATAGTTCTAAAACTTTTGGACATATGAGGTGGATTATGAAAATCTCCATAACACATAGGAGATCTCCTGATCCCCCAAATCCTTGACGAAGACGATTGAAAGATAAGAGAGGAAAAAACACAATCTATAAAGGAGAGAATATGAAAGGAAAGGTGGTTTCAATAAATGTCAGTAACAAGAAGGGCATGAAAAAGACTCCAGTAAAAGAGGCTACAGTGTTTGAAAACAAGGGAATAGGAGGAGATGCCCATGCTTCATCAGAATGGCACAGGCAGGTCAGCCTCTTAGGTATCGAGAGCATAAAAAAGATGCAAGACAAGGGGCTTGATGTAAAGCCTGGAGACTTTGCAGAAAATCTAACCACAGAAGGTATTGATCTCCTCAAACTCCTCATAGGGACAAGATTAAAGATCGGCAAGGACGTTTTGGGAGAGGTATCACAGATTGGTAAGGAATGTCATACAAGGTGTGCAATATATCAACAGGCTGGAGATTGTGTAATGCCCACAGAGGGTATTTTTATAAGGATTTTAAAGGGTGGATTAATCAAGGTTGGGGATGAGATAGTTATAATGGAGCGTAAGCCTATTGAGTATTATTTAACAGGTGTAGAAGAGAGGCCCTATTGATGCAAGATAGTATTACCTTTGCAGTCATTACTCTGAGTGACAAGGGTTTTAAAGGAGAGAGGGAAGATACAAGTTTTACCGTCATCAAAGGGTTGGTTTCAGGTATAGGTAATGTAGTTCATTATGAGATATTGCCAGATGAGATTACCTTGATAAAGGATAGACTCATTGATCTGACAAATAAGGTAGATGTAATACTCACAACAGGGGGAACAGGACTATCACCGAGAGATGTCACACCTGAGGCCACACTCTCAGTGATAGACAGGGAGATAAAGGGGATGTCAGAGGCGATGAGGATGGAAGGGCTAAAAAAGACCAAACATGCCATGCTTTCAAGGGCTGTTTGTGGTCAGAGGGACAAGACCCTTATTGTGAACCTTCCGGGAAGTCCGAAGGGGGTATCAGAGAGTCTCATGGCAATTATAGAAGTGATCCCTCATGCGGTTGAAAAGATAAAAGGCAGTCAAAGGGACTGCGCAGTTTGTGATTGAGGTGGGGTGTTGGTAGAGGTATCCTATGCCATGGCATTTGTGGCAGGTGTGATGTCTTTCTTGTCTCCATGTGTGCTTCCCCTTGTGCCTGTTTATATCTCTATCGTATCAGGCATGTCTTATGAAGATTTGAGGACAAAGGGTTTTTCTTTAAAAACCATTACCAATACGATAGCCTTTGTCATGGGATTTTCTACTATATTCATCGCCCTTGGGGCATCATCATCTTACTTTGGAATCTTATTCATTGAATACCAGGGTGTCATCAGGGTATCTGGTGCTATCTTAATAATGGTATTTGGATTGTTTCTCATGGGAGTGATTAAGCCTCAGGTGTTGATGAGGGAAAAGAGGATACATCTTTTTAATTCTACATCGACCATGTTAGGAGCCTTTCTATTGGGTGTGGTCTTTGCTGCTGGATGGACACCGTGTATAGGACCTATCTTGGGATCAATTCTCTTATACACCGCAACTCAAGGTTCATCAGACCAAGGTTTTAGATTACTTGCGGTCTATTCCTTAGGGTTGGCGATCCCTTTTGTATTGTCTGCATGCATGCTGAATGTCTTTTTCTCCTACACAAGGAGGTTAAGCGGATTCATGAATGTTTTTTCTAAGATTATAGGCTTAGTATTGGTGATATTTGGTCTGCTTTTGCTTTTTGATAAGGTATCCTACCTATCAACGCTTGTGCCGGGGTTTAATGTAAGTTTTTAGGTATTAGTTTACTATAGTCCTTGTGGTTATACTAAGCCTAATGGACGCCTTAAATTATATTTACTTTGTCAGGAATTTTGACAGTTCTTGCACCAGTTTTGTGACATCAAACTTTACAAGGTATCCATCAGCCCCCACTAACTTTGCCTTTTCCCTGTTTTCTTCACCGCTGAGCGAGGTGTTTATAACAATTGGGATTATTTGGAGCTTTGGGTTTTCTTTTACTGTCTTTGCGAAGGTCAATCCGTCCATCTCTGGCATCTCAACATCAGAGACTATAAGGTTTATAAAATTTGTTATAGGTTGATCACCTATCTTTTGGACGAAGTCATCAAGGATCTTTAGGGCATTTTTGCCATCTACGGCCTCAATGACATGTAATCCGACATTTTCAAGGGTATCCTTCAGTATCTTTCTTGCAACTGTTGAATCATCAACAATGAGAACAGTCCCTTTTAGTTTTTTCTTGCTAAAACGTTCAATCTCCTCAAGGGCTATCTCCCTCCGGGGCATGAGAGCACCGATATCTGAGATGACACTCTCAAGGTCAAGGATTAAAAGCAACGATTCCCCTTCATCTTGTATCTTTGTAACGCCTGTTATTCTTCCTCCATGTTTAGCCTGTAAGAGTGGAGGCGGGGGTTTTATCTGGTCCCATTTTATCCTTCTTATTCGTTCTACCTCATGCACTACCATTCCAACTGTTGTAGAAAGCATCTCAAGGACGATCACCTTAGGTCTTATTTCAACATCTTTGGGCACCTCAAGCTTCATCCACTTGCCGAGGTTTACAATAGGAATTACCTCGCCCCTTACCTCTGCAAGGGCATGGGCATATTCAGGCATGTCTGGGACCTTGGTGAGTGTGGGCATAGGGATAATCTCTCTCACCTTTGCAACATTGACTCCATAGTCAAGGAGTTCTTTTTGACCATCAGGTAGGGTGTTATACATTTTAAACACCACAAGTTCCAACTCGTTTGTTCCAACTTTTAAGACATCAGGCAAAGAGCCAATCTTTTGTGCCATAATCATCCCCCTTTTTCATATGAGATGCCCTTAGGTAGCGTCTCATCGTGGTTGATATTAATTATATACTGCAAACTACGAAATATCAACGCATCTGTTATTACCGAAAAATAGACACAGAAATTGCCTTTTTAATATAGGTATGGCAAGGTAGATACTCCTTAGAATTCTGTATTCGATATTTAAGATTTTTCCTGATAAAGTCAGGAGCATCGACATATTAAATAGACCTACCTGCGACAAAGACAAGTGTGGTGGTGAAATAGAAATGATTGAACATGCTTGTAAATGTGGGAGCAAAAAATATGTGACAAAATTTCGGTCTATTCAGGTCAAAAGTTCACGAATAGAATACAAGAATGGACAGTCTAAAAATACTTATGCTATCGATATGAAGCCAAAGGACCTAATCAAAGATAAAAATCATTTTTATATATGGTGTCTAATAGATGACAATGATAAACCCCATTTTTTAGTTATGTCAGTCATTGATTTTATTAAAACAATGGGAGATTCTCTGAAAGGAATTTCTTTTTTCAAGGACCAGGACCGACAACATTTTAGCGCAAAAGATTTTGGTAAATGGGGTAAGTTTCATGGCAGGTTTGACAAATTAGAATAATCCTTATGAGTCAAAGTCTGATAACTCTGCTTGTCCATTAAACTCTTGAGCAACCCTTTTTTCTATAACAGGTTTAAACATTGTTTTATTTATCTCAATTCCAATGCCTATGCGTCCGAGTTTTTTTGCCACAATTGCGGTTGTGAAACTTCCAGCAAACGGGTCTAATACCTTTTCTCCTTTATAAGAAAAATACTTTATGGCCATTTCTGGAATGTCTTTAGGGAATGGAGCGCTATGACCAAGTCGATTATTTCCATTTTGGTCTATTTTTATCACAGGAGGGAATTTAACAATATCTCTACGCCATTTGCTTAATGTAAACTCATCAATCTCATTTTCTGGTATTCTTTTAGTGATATCCTGCATCATATTTGACCTTAATGAAAATCTCTTCCCTCTGTTATGAGGACTTCTTTCAAGGCATTTATCGTTTTTGCATTCCCAGCTTTGTACGCCAATTTCTGACTGGGTATTTCCATTTACATTTAATGAGCCACAAATAGGACA
>JBDNDH010000249.1:0-3252 GCA_046719235.1 Thermodesulfovibrionales bacterium | reverse complement strand
CCTGCCCGTGTTTGATGCGGAGACAATGAGGTCTGTCTGTCTGCAGAGAAATGCGGGTATCTGTAATACATCTACTACCTGTGATGCTATTTTTATCTCTTCTGTGCTATGGACATCTGTAATGATGGGGAGATTGAACCTTTGTTTAATATCGTTTAGTAGTGTTAATCCCCTGTCTATCCCGGGTCCTCTATATGATTGAATTGATGTCCTGTTTGCCTTGTCATAAGAAGATTTAAATATAAGATTTAATCTAAGCCTTTCACAGATATCCCTTAACACAGATGCAGTCTCAAAGAGTATATCCTGTGATTCTATGACGCAAGGTCCTGCAATAATAAGAGGTCCTGTATTATCCGTTTTGCTGATGTCCTTCAATGTAATCATTGGGCCCTCCAGATTTTTTATATTTTCCAACAGCGAGATTACCAGCTAATTGTCCACAGGCACCAAATATATCTATGCCTCTACTCTTTCTAATAAAAACTGTAAATCTTTTTTTTATGAGGTAGTCTTGAAAGGTCTCTATCACATCGTTGTTTGGTTTATCAAAAGGGGCATCTTCATAAGGATTAAAGGGAATGAGGTTGATCTTACAAGGGAGGCCTTTAAGGATCTTGGATAGATTATCTGCATGGTATATTGAGTCGTTTATCCCTTCTATTAACACATACTCTATGGTCAATCTCCTGCCTTTTTTGATGGGAAAGGACCTTAGGGTATTTATCAATTTGTCGAGAGGATTAGATTTGTTGATAGGCATAAGATAATCCCTTAGTTGATTGTCAGGGGCATTGATTGATATTGCAAGGTTTACAGGTGGTGCAGCCTCTGGAAGTCTCTCAAGTTCTCTGATGATACCAACCGTTGATAATGTTATCCTGCGGGGAGAAAAACCCATCCAGTTTACAAATCTATGAAGTGCCTCTGATACCTCTTTTAGATTCATCAGAGGTTCTCCCATTCCCATCAGCACTATATTCGTTGGACGCCTTCTCATCCTCGTCACTGAGATGACCTGATCGACAATCTCGTGGACATGCAGGTTTCTGAGAAAGCCAATTGTTGCAGTCCTGCAGAATCTACATCCCATCGCACAACCCACTTGTGTTGATATGCAAAGGGATAAACGGTCATCCTCCGGCATTAGTATAGACTCAATGAAACTGCCATCATGAAGCCTAAATAGAAATTTTTCAGAACCATCAGAGGATAAGAGGCTACTAACAACCTCAAGATTACTAATTAATGCCTTCTTGTTTAATTCTTCCCTTAGAGACTTTGAAAAAACTGTGATCTCATCAATGAAAGTGACACCTTTTTCATATATCCAGTGGATTATCTGTTTTACCCTAAAGTCTGGAAGCCCAAGTCTTTTAAAGAAATTACTGAGTCCATCATAGCCTAATACCTTTAGATCAATCTTTGGCTTATTGTCCACCTTATTTCCTCGATTATATCATCTTCAGCTCTGTCTGTTAGGTTAACCCAAGTGATATCAGTTTCGCCACGAAACCATGTTAACTGTCTCTTGGCGTAATTTCGTGTCCTTTGTTTTATCTTCTCAACAACTTTTTGTCTATCTTTATGGTCTGAATATAGATAGTCCAGTATCTCTTTGTAACCAATAGCCTGCATGGATGTAAAACCCAAAAGATGTTCTAATGGATTATCTGATGGATTCACTGATAGAATCATCTGAGATACACTGGAGACCTCATCAAATAGCCCGTTACTAACCATCGTATCAACCCTCTGATTGATCAATCTGTAGATCTCATCCCTATGCCTTGTTAGTCCAATCTTTATAAACCTATATGGCAGTGGTACAGTCTCTTGTTTCTGGAGCATTCCCATTGTTTTTTGAGTAATCTCCCAGACTTCTAATGCCCTGATTATCCTCTTTATGTCATTTGGATTAACCCGAGAGGCGGTGTGTTCATCTATTTGGGTGAGTTTTTTGTGTAATATGCCCGGCTCTTTTTTTTCAGAATCCATTAGCCTTTGTCTTATCTCTTTGACTGCAGATGGTCCTCTGAATAGTCCTCTTGTTATTGCCTTCATGTAAAGACCCGTGCCACCTGTGATTATTGGAATCTTTTGCCTTATCTTGAGTTGTTCTATGATGGGAATTACTGCCTCCAGATAAGCCCCAGCACTGAAATATTCCCATGGCTCAATCACATCAATCATATAATGTGTTATAAGGGACTGCTCGTATCTTGAGGGTTTTGCTGTGCCAATATCCATGTTTTTATAAACCTGCATAGAATCTGCACTGATGATATCAGTATTTAGTAGCTGTGCAAGCCTGATGGATATACTGGTCTTACCCACAGCAGTTGGTCCGCAGATGATTATAATTGGATGCATCTTTATTATCCTGCCCTTTATGTTTTAGAAACTACAAAAAAGCTCTCAACATCTTCCTAAAGCCAAATAATGCAATTGATATTTAGTATAGCAAACATAGATGACTTCAAAGGCTTTTCAGGCATCTATGCTCGCTCAGAGAAATGCATTTTTTGGTAAAGTATATTGAATCTTGATTGTTTTTTGGTTGAGATTAATTCTTATAGCAGTCTGCAAATCATTATAATTTGCTCATGTATCCAATGGAATAATAAACATTCAGGACATATCTATATATTAGATGGGGCAAACGAATATTGAGCATATCACATAGGAATATGAAAAACCTAAGAATGGATGCAAAGTGTTTATGCCTTACCCATGTTGATACCCTGTGTGTGTTTAAAAGTCTATATAATTCAGGATGTTTAGAAAATATCGTGTGAGCGCCCATACCAACATTAACCTGTCTTTTGCAAAAAGAAAAGGTATTCATCTTGTGATAGTGTTCTGCTTTTGCCTTTGAATTGTATATTATATGCATACCTTTTTGTTGAAGACGGTAGCCGAGCTCTATGTCTTCCCAACCATAGACATTAAAGTCTTCATCAAATACATGTGACATGCCAGTTAAAAAATTTTTTGATAATGATATGTTAGATGTGTAGAAAAGGGTGAAATCAAGTATCTCTCCGTTTTTAATGAGTTCATATCCAAATTGATGACCATAGCCATTTATAAATTCTAAAAAAGGGGTTACACGAAATGACTTTGGCCATGCTGTATAACCTAATACTGCCGTCTTGCCACTATGGTTAAGGTTATTATGTGTATTAAGATGTTCTATTAAGAAGTTATGGTCTGGGGTTATATCATCACCTATAAATAAAATTAAAGACT
>JBDNDH010000248.1:0-3261 GCA_046719235.1 Thermodesulfovibrionales bacterium | reverse complement strand
TGAACTTACAGAGAGCATCTTGATGCACGATGTGCAGAGTGTGGTTGCAACCCTTCAGAGACTGAGAGAAAGAGGAATACAGATATCCATTGATGATTTTGGCACAGGTTATTCGTCATTGAACTACCTAAAAAATCTTCCCATAACAAAACTCAAGATTGACAGGACTTTTGTAAAAAATATCACAGTGGATAAGAAAGATGCTATGATAGTTAAGACCATTATTGAGATTGCCCATAATCTTGAACTAAAGGTTATTGCAGAAGGGGTTGAAAACCTCGAACAAATGAGGTTTTTGGGGGGCTTGCGATGTGATGAACTGCAGGGTTTTCTCTTTAGTAAACCTTTGCCGGCACATGAATTTAAGAGGTTATTTGATGCCATGTCTTTATTGCAAGGATGAAAGTCAAAAGATGGCAGGATAATATAACATTTATCCTTGTAGAGACTGAAGAACAGGGCAATATCGGGGCATCTGCACGGGCAATATTCAATATGGGTTTTCAAAACCTCGCATTGGTAAACCCACCTTCTATCACAAGTGAGGCTTACTGGTTTGCACATAATGCAGAAGAGGTATTGGATAGGTGCCAGATATATGATGACCTAAATCAGGCATTGATAGGCAAATCAGTGATAGCATGCACTACAAGGAGATACGGTAGAAAGAGAGGGCTTTTTGTATCACCTTCTGAGGGTTCACAGATGATATATGATGCAGCTAAGGCAGGAAAGGTTGCAATACTATTTGGCAGGGAGTCAAAAGGTTTAGAAAATGATGAGATAAATGAATGTGGCTTGCTGATAACGATACCATCATCAAAAAAGGCACCCTCTTTGAACCTCTCTCATGCGGTATTGCTAATAGCCTATGAGATTATGAAGTATGACCTTTTTCATAGTAAAGAGGATTACAATTATCTCGATGGTCATGACTCTTTGGTTTATAGAGAAGATCAAGAATCAATAATCGAAAGACTAAGGGAGGTTTTGGATATTCTTGGGTATGGACAGAAAGGGACAATAGATATGAAAGAGAAGATTATCACAAACTTTAGGCGAATGTTCCGTAGAGGGGGGCTCACAAGATGGGAGGCAGATATGTTTAGTGGGCTTCTATCAAGGATCGATGAGATGGTAAGGGGAAGGTGAGGGACTTTGACTGTAAAACACCAAGACATTATGTTTAGATTCTGCAGTTTATAAAACAAAATTTAAAATGAGAGAAAGATGGGAAATGATTCTAATGACTATGTTGGGATAATAGTTGGTGGTGGTCCTGCACCAGGGATAAACGGTGTCATATCTGCTGCCACCATAGAGGC
Organism: Thermodesulfovibrionales bacterium; assembly: GCA_046719235.1. Classification (GTDB taxonomy): domain Bacteria; phylum Nitrospirota; class Thermodesulfovibrionia; order Thermodesulfovibrionales; family Dissulfurispiraceae; genus DUZI01. The sequence goes on along the minus strand of JBDNDH010000248.1, from coordinate 1,936 downwards.
TGTCAATGCTGGTAAAAAGGTTGTAGGTATTAAGGGCGGGTTTAAAAGTCTTTTTGATGGAAATGAAAATTGCGTAGAGCACCTTAGCATTGGCGATGTTTCAAGGATACATTCACAAGGAGGGTCAATACTAAGGACATCAAGGGAATATCCCGATAAGGTCAAGGAAAGGTTCCCTGTCTTGATGAATACACTGAAAAATATCGGTATAAAATACCTCATAACGGTGGGTGGGGATGGGACACTATTTATGGCAAATTGGATAGACAGAGAGGCAAGGGGCACGATCAATGTGGTGCATGTTCCAAAGACTATTGATAACGATATCCCACTTCCTGGTGGGGTCTCTACATTTGGTTATCAGACCGCGAGGCATTGGGGTGTGGAGATAGTCAAAAACATCATGGAGGATGCAAAGACTACAGGCAGATGGTATTTCATCAGCACGATGGGTAGACATGCTGGGCATCTGGCACTTGGGATAGGTAATGCTGCTGGTGCAACACTTACGCTTATACCAGAAGAATTTGCTGATGGTAAGATAGCGGTTAAATATGTATCCGATATAATTGCAGGCTCTGTGATAAAGAGATTATCTATGGGTAGAGACCACGGTGTGGTCATCCTTGCTGAAGGAATATCTGAAAAGTTTGACATTGATGAATTAAAAGGACTTGAACAACTTGAAAAGGACGAAACGGGCAGAATAAGGCTTTCAGAGATTCAATTAGGAAGGATACTCAAGAATTTTGTCAAAAAGACACTTGAACAACTGGGTTTGAATGTCACAATAGTTGATAAGAATATTGGATATGAGCTCAGGGCTGCAGACCCTATACCCTATGATGTTGAATATACGAGAGACCTCGGATATGGTGCAATCAGATACCTTCTTAGGGGGGGAACAGGGGCACTTATTACCAAATATGAGGACAGACTCAGGTCTATTCCTTTTGTGGATATCATTGACTACTCCACAGGCAAGGTCAACATCAGAAGGGTTGATGTAAGGTCGGAAACCTATGAAGCCGCCAAGAAGTATATGATAAGGCTTCAACCTGAAGACTTTGAGGGTGAAAACCTCAAGAGACTTGCCCAAACGGTCTTGATGAAACCAGAGGAATTCAAAAACAGATTCTACCACATTTTTAACACTTAACGGCTCATGGTTCCAGATGTAAACGATATACAGAGGGCAGAGAGGTTACTTTTTGTCCTCTCCGACTTATCAAGGCTGAATGAGAAGATGCCCATAATTGTAGAGGGGAAAAGGGATGTAAACGCATTAAGGAGGCTTGGCTTAAAGGGCGATATCATCGCTATCAACACAGGACAGGGGTTATATGAATTTTGCGAGACGATACACGCCCAATACAGAGATATAATAATGCTTACAGACTGGGATAAAAAGGGAGAGAGTCTATTTATGTCTCTTGGAGCCGAGCTATCTGGTCTATGGGAGCCTTATGCGTATATAAGGGATTCTTTAAAATCTATTTGTCAGAAGGATGTCAAGGACATTGAATCAATTCCTACACTTCTATACAGGCTGTATGGCAAGGATATAACCATTGACGAATACGAAGAACAGCAAAGGCTCAAGGGGCAAAGGTAGGTATTCTGAGGAGATTGTCGTTGCCTTTCTCAACAAAAAGGGATTTCAGATAATCAAGAAAAACTATCTAACCCCTGTAGGTGAGATAGACATAATAGCGAGATATAAAGGACAGACAGTCTTTGTAGAGGTCAAATCTGCCTATAGCAATGATCCTATTGAGTCAGTAAATCAAAGCAAGATTAAGAAAATAAGAAGCACAGCCCTCTACTATATGAAGGAGTTGGGGTATGAGATAGATTTGCGTTTTGATGTCATCACTGTTGTCTTTGATGAGGATGGCAAGGTAAACATCAGGCATATAGAGGGGGCTTTTTAACG
>JBDNDH010000247.1:0-3263 GCA_046719235.1 Thermodesulfovibrionales bacterium | reverse complement strand
CTCTTTCGTTGCAGATGGTTTATCTTCTGTGATAACCTCTTTGGTGGCTTCTTTTGGAAGCAAAAGTCCTCTGATAGCATTTGCCTCATCAACAGAGATTTTTATATTAGTGGTATTTTTTTTAAACTGACATTCTCTTAACTTTTCTACCTCTTTTACTATAACAGAGGGTTTCACACCTAATTCCTTAGACAACTTTAAACTATTCATCTCACTACCTGACATTAATATTGACCCCTCCATTACCTCATTTATCTTTTATAGATTATACGCAAACTTGCGATAAAAATCGTAACATGTTATCATATAAAACTTTTTAAATGCAAACACTTTTTAAAAATACAGGAGGATACTAACGATGGCTAGTTGTGATATCTGTGGTAAAAAGAGGACAAAGGGGAATAATGTCAGTCATGCAAACAACAAGACAAAGAGGATTATCGAACCAAATGTTCAAAGCATCAGGGTGGCTACTGAAAAAGGCACTCAAAGGATGTCGGTATGCACGAGGTGTATCAGGTCAGGATTAGTTACAAAGGCAATCTAAATTGACAAAGGCTAAAACAATAGTTTCAAACCTAACAAGGGCTATGGGGATTGAGTCTGGGGTAAGGCTTTTTGAGATCCAGAGGCAATGGTGTGATCTCTTTGATGCCAACATTAATAACCACACCTATCCCTTTTCCCTTAATAATGGAATTCTTACCATCATAGCAGACTCACCCATATGGCTTCAGGAAATAAGATTACACAAACACGAAATAATAAATAAAATATCTTCGTTTTATGTCAAAGATATAAGAGTGAAACTGGGAGTCGTAAAGGCTCAAATGGCAAGAAACACCAACAACAACGATCAAGAAGATATACCTAAACAATTTCATACACCCACGTGGGCACTCCCAATGCTTGAGGAACTCAAAGACAATGAATTGAGGGAATCCCTGCAGAGAATAGTATCCATAATCTCCGATTGTCACCATCATGACTACAAAACAGTAAAAGGGGAATGAAACACAGTTTGCCTTACACGCCGTAAAACCAAAGCAGTAGTAGCAAAAGAAAAATAAAAAGGTTGTTTTGACTTAACTGTCTAACCGTCTGCTTTTGTAAACTTGACTAAATCGTTAAAAATAAATTATTTTATTAATCAGCGGGGTGGAGCAGTCTGGTAGCTTGTCGGGCTCATAACCCGAAGGTCGCAGGTTCAAATCCTGCCCCCGCCACTTCTTTTTAATATTTCTATAACAATCTCTAACCGTCCAAAAAATCTTTTCCAGTTTCTCATCCCTCTGTTTTCTTATTCCATGACAATTACCCTTATAATCATCCACGAGAACTCATACACTCATTCGCTGAATAAAGCATTTTGTCTATTACACATTTTGTATATCAAATCTCTTCTCAGAGGATAGATGCTGCCCTGTTCCATACACATTATTCTCCATTATCGTATCCTTCCTTTTCTTTAGAATACCACTCCTTATCTCGTAAGACTTCTTTGTCCCATTTGGTTTGTAGATAAGCACTCAGAATTAAGGAGGCAAAAAGAAGAGGGAGTCAGGGTGTCAAAGTGGCAGGCCGCTGGTTGCAATTCAAATTTGCTTCAAACGTCAGTATGGTCTCTCAACTTTTTGGTGGCTATTGACAAATCGTATTTATTAATGGCAATTTAAACAAGCATAAATTGTGAGGGCTTGTATATTGTGGAACATGGTTTGCTCCAATCAGTATATTATAGTCCTGTAGGGGAAAAGAGTCTATCAAGCGAGGCAGATTACCTTGCTGATAAGCTTTGTTTTTTATCTCATAGCATTTTTCTTTTACTCATCAAGTTATTCTACCTCAATTATCAAAGGGCACATATATGTCATTGCCCCGAGCGGAGCTATGAGGTAAGTAATATTGTCTTTTTCATGAAGATGAGATAAGAAGCAATATTAATAACAAGGAGGAACCAATGAAGTCATTGAAGATTTGTTTGGCTGTTTTCTTTTTAGTCATTCTCTCGCTTAATGCAGAGGCTAATCTGAAGAAGATTGCCATCATTGACTTTGATGATGCCTCTGTAAGCGCTAACCCTTTAATGGGGCCAAGTATGCAGTTGTTAATGGGATTAATGGGGAGACAGCCTATGCAGCCTGAAAAAAGCAAGGTCGGAAAGGCCGTTGCTGAGATGCTTGCAACTGAGATTGTAAAGGATGGATTTGTAAAGGTTATAGAAAGAAACCAGCTTGAAAAGATACTTAACGAACATAAACTCTCAGCCTCTGGCAAAATAGACCCTTCTGATGCTGTAAAACTTGGCAAGTTATTAGGCGTAAGCGCTATCTTGACTGGCAGTGTAACCCAATACAGTGTGGAACAAAAGAGTTCAGGGTTTCTGGGAATTGGTTCAAACACATCTATAGCTACAGTAGTAATCAGTGGAAAACTGATAGACACAACAACAGCAGAGATAATATCTGCCGTTGAAGGAAAGGGTGAGGATTCAAGCTCAAGTCTGAAGATCGGCTCTCTTGCAAGGTCTGATGTCTCAATTGAACAGACATTACTGCAAAACGCAACTAAAAAAGCTCTTTCACAGATTGTTTTAAATTTAAAAGAAAATGAATCCAAGATAAAGACACAGAAACTCTCAGCCGTTATTGCTCATGCTGACAAACAGGGCGGTTTCTTTGTTCTTGACATAGGCAAAAACAGTGGCATCCATAAGGACATGCATTTATATGTGTTAAAAGTAACGAAAGAGATTAGTAGCCCCACAACAGGACAAGTAATCAAGAAGATTACTGACTACATAGCAGATCTCAAAGTTATTGAGGTTGATAATGATTCCTCTACAGCAGTTTGTATAAGTGGCAGTTGTGATCTTATTGCTGATATGGACACTGTGGTTTCTTCTAAGTGAAGTAGAAACATAGGGTCAGGTCTTGCAATAGCACTTTTCATCAACCTTTTCTCTATTCTCTTCATGTTATATTGCAAGACCTGACCCCATGCATATTTTAACTGTGGGGGTTATTCTGTTGTGCTCGGACTCCAGAAGGCCTGACGGACACCAGGTAGAGTTGCCAATTCGCGGACAAGGGCATCCATCTCTTCACCATCGACTGAGGTCACTGTGAGTTTAGCCTCAATCTCTACCTCATCCTCACCAAAGGCGTGTACCTCCAGCTCACGTATCGGGTAGCGGTATCGTTCTAAGTTGAGTTCCAAAGATTTCAGAATCTCTTGTCGGCTATCCTTAGTGGCAATTACAT
>JBDNDH010000246.1:0-3270 GCA_046719235.1 Thermodesulfovibrionales bacterium | reverse complement strand
GAGAGATACCTCTCTACTGACGAGATCAAACAAAGGATATCAGATATAGCGCCTATTAAACCGCTCAAACTTCGCAGCTCAGGACCTGCGAGGTATTACAAATTTGATGATGCAAATGGGGTGATAGGTTTTATAAGTCCAATAACGCATCATTTTTGTCAAAGTTGCAACAGATTAAGGCTCACATCTAATGGGAAGATAAGACCTTGTCTTTTCTCTGACACAGAGATAGACCTAAAGTCAGTCTTGAGAAACCATGCTGGTGATGACGAGATTGAGAGATTATTGAGATTGGCTACAGAGATAAAACCTCAAGGACACCGATTAGATCACCACAGAGACATTAGATTACTCAAACCCATGTCAAACATTGGTGGTTAATTTAAGACAATTCTGCTCGTGTCTAATCAGCCATTCTTTTATCGCAACACCATAAGAAAAACCCCTTAGAGAGCCGTCAGAGCCGACTACCCTCTGACATGGCACAACAATAGGAATAGGGTTCTTCCCCAATGCAACACCAACTGCCTGAAAACCTTTTTTTATCTTAAGAGATAATGCAATCTCCTTATAGGTAATGGTATGCCCAAAGGGGACATCCATAATCCTCGCCCATACATTCTTCTGAAATCCTGTTCCTCCAATAAACCCAATCCTTTGAGAAAACACCCTCAAAACACCCCTAAAATAGTCGTCCAGCTCCCACCTAAAAGGATGGCTATCTATGATCTTATAGTCGTAGGTATATGTGTATTGGTCATTGATAGTAATTTTTATTAGAATACCGCCATCAAAAATGCACGAAAGTCGCCCGATGGGGCTATCATACACCATGAGCCCTAACATAACTTTCCCCTTATAGTCGTTAAGATAAAAAATAAAGGCAATTTATGGTACAAAGTCTTGGCTATATGAGATAATAATAACATGGAAAGGTTTAAACTCTGCACCGATTTTAAACCCAAAGGAGACCAACCAAAGGCCATTGAAGAATTAACTGATGGCGTACTTAAGGGGAAAAGCCATCAAACATTATTGGGCGTAACAGGCTCAGGCAAGACATTTACGATAGCCAACGTCATCGCAAATGTTAACAAACCTACATTAGTCATCGCGCACAATAAAGCCCTCGCTGCCCAACTATACGGTGAATTCAAAGATCTATTCCCACATAACAAGGTAGAGTTTTTTGTGAGTTACTACGATTACTATCAACCAGAGGCCTATATCCCCACTACAGATACATATATAGAAAAGGATTCCCTAATCAATGAAGACATAGACAGATTAAGACACTCCGCAACCATCTCAATACTTGAGAGAAGGGATGTGATAGTTGTTGCATCTGTATCCTGTATTTATGGCATCGGTTCACCTGAGGACTACCTCGGTATGCACCTGTTTATTAAAAAGGATGATTCCATCAAACAGCAGGACCTTATCAGAAAACTTGTAGACATGTTATACATCAGGGCAGATGAAGATTTCAGACGAGGAACCTTTAGGGTTAGAGGTGATACTATTGATATATTTCCATCCTTTGCATCAGAAGATGCTGTAAGGATAGAACTCTTTGGCGATGTGGTTGATAGGATCTTAATGATAGATTCCTTAACAGGCAAGGCTACCTCAAGGGGACTGAAAGAGGTGATTATATATCCAAATAGCCATTGGATAACTCCAAAAGATAAGCTAGAGAGGGCTATTGAAGGGATAGAAGAGGAGCTCCAAGAGCGGATAAGATATTTCAAAAAGCATAACGAGCGCCTCTTCATGCATAGGATTGAACAAAGGACAATCTTTGATATTGAGATGCTTAGAGAGTTTGGTCACTGTCCCGGTATAGAAAACTATTCAAGACACCTAAGCGGGAGGAGACCTGGTGAACCGCCATATACCCTAATAGACTACATTAAGAGCGGTCCATCAAATGGCGACTACCTTACCGTAATAGACGAATCTCATGTAACGGTACCGCAGATTGGTGGTATGTATGAAGGTGACAGGTCAAGGAAACAGACACTTGTTGACTACGGCTTTAGGCTACCTTCTGCACTGGACAACAGACCCCTAAGATTTGATGAGTTTATGGAACGAACGAGACAGATTATATATGTTTCTGCAACACCGGGGGATTTTGAGGTTAAGATGAGTGGTGGGAGGGTTGTAGAGCAGGTTATAAGACCAACAGGACTTCTTGACCCCCCAATGGTGCTAAGACCTGTTGGAGGGCAGGTAGATGACCTTTTAGACGAGATTAGGATAAGGGTTCAGAGAAACGAAAGGGTGCTTGTCACAACACTCACCAAAAAGATGGCTGAAGACCTATCTGAATACTACAAGGAACTGGGTATTAAAACAAGATATATGCATTCAGACATAGACACACTTGAGAGGATTGAGATACTTCACGACTTAAGAAAAGGCAATATAGATGTACTCGTTGGGGTGAATCTACTAAGGGAGGGGCTTGATCTCCCTGAGGTTTCATTAGTAGCGGTCTTTGATGCCGATAAAGAAGGATTTTTGAGATCTGAAAGGTCTCTCATTCAGACAGCTGGCAGGGCAGCAAGAAATGTAAATGGATTGGTTATACTTTATGCAGATAGGGTCACAGGCTCAATCCAACGTGCCATCGATGAGACAGAAAGAAGAAGGCATAAACAGATACAATACAACATGATGATGAACATTACCCCTGAGACCGTAAAAAGCAGTATAAAGGATATCCTATCATCGATATATGCCCACAAAGAGCAAGAGAATGTTTTTGTAAAGGAAACAGATGCAGAATACAATATCAGCGAAGAAAGGATTGTAGAGTTAGAAAAAGAGATGAAAGAGGCTGCAAAGAGATTGGATTTTGAGAGGGCGGCAATTATACGAGATAAGATTAGGTCTCTTAAAGAGACCCTCATCCTTGGTTAGTTTAGATACTAATATAAAGGCTCTATTATGAAATCTTGCAACATTGCCTACGGTAATATCTCCTACACCCAAAAAATGTAACCAAACTCGTCTCTCAATCAGACATAGATGCCTGAAAAGGCTTTTTTGCAACACCTCTACACATGTTAGAGCCCTGATTTCTAACTGCACATTTTTATGTAATCATTACTATTGTGAATAAGGAGTGCTACATTAAGATAAACCTTGCCACAGTTCAAAGGCTTTAAAGGCATCTATGTCATCTATCAATTGCATTTTTTGGGCACATTAAAATCTGTTGTCCATCATCCACATTTTATGAGTTTTGGTCTTTACCACTAG
>JBDNDH010000245.1:0-3270 GCA_046719235.1 Thermodesulfovibrionales bacterium | reverse complement strand
CACCTGGTATCCGGCGAATGTCCCTCCAATGGACTTTGCAGAGGGTGCAAGGAAGCTTGAGCCACCATTTGCATAAAAGGCAAGGTTGTCTGTCACATTGTATCTCACACCAGCGGTCCATAGAAACTTGTTCCAACTCTTACTGTCAACCTCTGGCACTACTGAACCTATCAGATCGTAGTTATGTCTCGTGTGATTAAACCTACCGCCAAGCCTCAATACCCATTTGTCAACGATAAGTTTTTCTTGCACATAGAGACCGAGGTTACTTGCCTTTGCCTTGTTGCCATAGGTCTTTGGGCCATTTGGCTCTGCATAGGTATCATAAGAGGACAATTGGGCATCTACACCGAGGGTCAAAAGGCTCTTACCGAGGTGTTTGTAATTTAAAGAGACATCAAAGGGCAATATATTCTGTTTCACCCCGTCCTTTTCCCTTAGGCTCAGGCTCGTTGGATAGTTATCTTCTTGCCATGACCTGTGATAATACCTATAGCCAGCCTTAGCCTGAAGGATCAGATCCTTTGAGAGTTGATTTTCATAGATAGCATTTATGAGGTCATATTGATGGTCATAGCCCCTATTGGGTCTGCCTGTATCACCAGTGTGCTGGGTGTGATGGGCAAATAATGAAATCTTTTGATTTGGGCTGATGTAATAAGTTGTCTTAAAAAACAACTTTGCCTTTTTGTAATCTGGGTCATCAATCATATTTAACCATGAGGGGTTTGTCCCATAATTTTTGTAATCAGACTGCTCATAGAGTCCGCCTAAGAAATAATGAAAATCTCCCTTTAGACCCTCATGATATAGCCTTGTATAAATCGTATTAAATGACCCATAACCAATGGCAATGCTTGAAAAGGGTGATGATATCTTGTCCTTTGTGATGAGGTTTGATATACCTGCAAGGGCTGACTGATTGCCAGCAAAGTCCATAGTCATATAATTTGGATAGAGCACACCTGCAGGTCCCCTATGGATCTCTGCCCTCTGAAGATAAATGCCCTCAAGGCTCATAGTATCTACAAAGGAATCAATAGGCAATCCATCCAGCAGGTAGCTGTTGTATTTTGGGCCTAAACCACCATAAGTGCCCCAGTTTGCGTCGTTTCTTGACAGTGGGTTTACAAACACCCCAGGCAGATACCTAAATGCCTCTGATAGGTTACGATTGTTTAGATTGAGGTTGTCTATTTCTTCTCTTGATACAACATCAATCTTGTGGGTAATCTCATCGGGGCTTTGGGGTAATTTTGACTCTGTCACCACCATCTCTTCCATAGACAATTCCTTCTTTTCCTGCGCAAATGCCAAACTTACAAGACAAAACAACATCAAGCAAATCCATACAACTCGCTTCATAGTCCCTCCTTATAATTAAATAGACAAAAAAAAGCCATAAAGACACCCTCACCCTTCATGGGCAAATTAGCCTTCATGGCTTTGCGCTTTTGCTTTAGAAAAGCATAAATATTATACAGAGGAGGTAATATCAAAGCAATAGCATTTAGAAAAAGGAGGCATATTTAATAATTGGGGAGTAAGTCTTTGTTTGTTAGTTTTATAGTGAAATCGGTCATTGATTGCTATTTACTCTTTTTGCATTGAATAATTATCCTATAACTTTAGGCATCGTTGATAAAATATTAAATAGCAAAGGGGGAACAATGAAGGATTCAAAAAGTTCGTTTAGGGGTGTTCATCACATAGCTATGGCAACAGGTAATCTTGATAGGACCATCAGATACTGGAGAGATCTGCTCAGGATGAGACTGATAGGTTGTTTTGGTAAGAAGGGATACAAGCAATACTTCTTTGAGATATCTGAGGGCTCATCAATATCCTTTTTTGAGTGGGATGGTGTTGAACCTATTCACGAAAAAGACCACGGCAGGGCAGTAAGGGGACAGTTTGCCTTTGATCACATATCCTTTGAGGTATCCTCAGAAGATGAATTGTGGGACATCAAAGACAGATTGCAATACCATGGTGAATGGGTATCAGAGGTCATAGACCATGGCATAATCCTATCGGTTTATACATTTGACCCAAACGGGATAGCCATTGAGTTTACATACCAGAAGGAAGGGATGAGTATTCAAAGGCACCCGCTCAATTATGACAAAGACCCCACTTCTATAGCAAAAGAAGGCATCGACCCACAGTTAAACCTTTTCCCAGATTCCCCTCAACCTACCCCGATACACGAGCGCAAGACATACGGTGGGCTTATAAAGGACTATATGATTTGAGATATTTTTCTATCTACCTTCGTTTTTTTTGATATCTTTTAACTGCTCAATAACGGACATTGTTGATGCACTACCGTAAGACCTTCTGTTGTTTACTGATTTCAAAGGTATAAGGCATTCAAAGACATCATCTGAAAAAAGGGCAGAAAATGACCTTAACTCATCAATGGTCAGGTCTTGCAACTCCTTGTTGTGAGATATACAGTATTTTACAATACCTCCAACGATCTCATGAGCATTTCTGAAAGGAACACCCTTAGATACGAGATATTCAGCCATATCTGTTGCATTTGCAAATCCCTCTGAAGAGGTCTGTAACATCCTTTCCTTATTAAACCTAATCTCTGGCAGCATCTCAATCAGACACTGAAGTGTCAATTTAATGGTATCTACCGTATCAAAAAGTGGTTCTTTATCTTCCTGCATATCTCTATTGTAAGTAAGTGGAAGCCCTTTCATTGTTGTAAGAAGTGATATCAAATTGCCATAGATCCTGCCTGTTTTGCCCCTCATAATCTCTGCAACATCAGGGTTTTTTTTCTGAGGCATTATACTTGAGCCTGTTGTAAAGGAATCGGATATCTCAATAAATGAAAACTCAGTAGTTGACCACAGTATCAACTCCTCTGCAAGCCTTGAGATATGCATCATCAGTATAGATGAAATTGCCATAAACTCAATGATAAAATCCCTGTCTGAAACGGAATCCATACTGTTTGGCGATACACTATCAAAGCCAAGGAGTTCTGCTGTGTAATGCCTGTCTATATTTAATGTAGTGCCAGCCAATGCGCAAGAGCCTAAAGGCATTACATTTATTCTCTTTAGTGAGTCAGTTAATCTCGATATATCCCTATTAAACATCTGATAGTAAGCCAACAGGTGATGTGAGAGCAAGACTGGCTGAGCCCTCTGAGTATGTGTGTAGCCGGGCATGATGGTTTGGATGTGCTGCTCTGCTATACTGACCAATATATCCTGAACCCTTTTGATTAAATCTATGATATTATTGTTC
>JBDNDH010000244.1:0-3274 GCA_046719235.1 Thermodesulfovibrionales bacterium | reverse complement strand
GATCTCTGTTGTCTCAAAACCTGCTGAGAAAAATATTATATTTTTGTCTTTATTACTCTCTGCAATCTTGAGACATTCAATGGGTGAATAGACTATCTCAATCTTAGCACCTTCTGCCTTTGCCTCATACAGTGACCTATCACTGCCGGGCACCCTCATCATGTCACCAAAAGTAGCCAAAATCACATCATCCATAACGCTGTATGCAATTGCCCTATCTATATCTTCAATAGAGGTCACGCAAACAGGACAACCTGGACCACTTAACAACTTGAGATTCTCGGGTAGGATAGATTTTATACCTGATTTGAAGATACAGACCGTATGGGTCCCACATACTTCCATGAAGTTTAGATTTCTGTTTATACGATGGCAAAATTCTTCTATGATCTTTTTGTGCTGCATACAAGACTTAAACTATAACATCAATCCTATCAGTTTCTCAAATATATTTGGGGTGTTGTTGGTTTTTTCATAAAGTTTATCTTAAACTGATGATATAATAAGGCATTATGAGAAACCACAAAAGAGACAGCATTGATATATCGGCCATATATGAGATCACAAGGCTCCTTGTATCTTCACTAAATCTCAAACAGAACCTAAATGGTGTAATGAAGGTACTTGCAGGTTATCTCAACATGAAAAGATGTATGGTGGCTTTGATGGATGATGACCTTGTAAGGATAGTATCTGCACATGGTATGACCGAAGAAGAGATGAAAAAAGGCATATACAGGCTTGGAGAAGGGATCATAGGTAAGGTTGCAAAGAACGGCACACCAATATTAATCCCAAATATTGGAGATGAACCACTTTTTTTAAATAAGACTGGGGCACGGAAGATGACCATAAAATCAGATATAGCCTTTCTGGCTGTCCCTATAAAATTTAAGAACGAGATACTGGGTGTTTTGAGTGTTGATAGGCTTTCAAAGGACAAAAATAGACCTTTTGAGGACGACTTGAGACTTCTCAAGATAGTGGCATTCATGATTGCCCACTCCGTCAAGTTACACAAGGAATTGGATAGACAAAGGGAGTTTTTTATTGAAGAGACTAATGCACTAAAGAGGGAACTCAAGGGGCGATATAGCATTGAAAATATGATTGGTATTTCAGACAGGATGCAAGAGGTCTTTGAGGCAATATACAAGGTGGCACCTTCTAAGGCTACAGTGCTTTTAAGAGGAGAGAGTGGAACGGGTAAGGAGCTTGCAGCAAAGGCGATTCACTATATGAGTAATAGGGCAAACGGCCCATTTGTGAAGATAAATTGTGCATCTATACCTGAAAACCTCTTAGAATCCGAACTTTTTGGTCATGAAAAGGGTGCATTCACAGGGGCTACGGTATTCAGAAAGGGGAAGTTTGAACTTGCAGACAAGGGCACTATATTTTTAGACGAGATAGGAGACTTGCCTCTTCCACTCCAACCAAAGATACTAAGGGTCTTACAAGAAAAAGAGTTTGAGAGAATTGGTGGTAATAAGATTTTCAAGGTGGATGTCAGATTGATTGCTGCAACGAGCAGGGATCTTGAACAATTAGTTGGAAGTGGTTTGTTTAGAGAGGATCTTTATTACAGATTAAATGTAGTGCCAATATTTATACCCCCTTTAAGGGAAAGAAAAGAAGACATCTTGCCTCTTATTGACTTTTTTCTTGATAAGTTTAATAAGGAAAATAGCAAATCGGTTGAGATATCCAAAGACGCCATTGAAATACTCAAAGACTACAATTGGTATGGAAATGTGAGGGAGTTAGAAAATACCATAGAGAGACTGGTTGTTATGTCAGATAAGGATTTGATAAGAATTGAAGACCTCCCGTTGAATGTCAAACAGTCCCAGTTAAACACAAAAAAGGTTGAGCCTTTAGTTGACACACTCCCTTCAACGGTTGAGGATATAGAAAAGAAGGAGATAATCTCTGCCTTGCAAAGATGTGGTTGGGTGCAATCTAAGGCTGCAAGGCTTTTGGGCATAACACCTCGACAGATTGGATACAAGATTTCAAAATATAATATAAAAATAAAAGGTTAAAATCTAACCCTCCTAAGATCAAGTCACACATATCAAAACCTACAGAACCTTTAATGAATCTTACAATTTTGTATTTATGACTACAAAATTGTATCTATCATGTTCGGCTCGTAAAATCACCTTTAATGTAACAATCTGTAAAACAACAATTTTTTGTCTTACTGGGTCTTTATTTAGTTATGGCATTGATATTGGAATTGTATGGGGTATATCTAATCTGTAAGTCAAAAGGAGGAAATAGTTATGAGGCAGATTGCTATCTATGGAAAAGGAGGTATTGGTAAGTCAACAACTACACAAAACACAGTTGCTGGGCTTGCTGAGGCTGGCTATAAGTGTATGATTGTTGGATGTGACCCAAAGGCTGATGCTACAAGGTTAATACTTCATAAAAAGGCACAGGCAACAGTTATGGATATGGCAAGAGAAAGAGGCACTGTGGAGGACTTAGCACTTGATGAGGTATTACTTGAGGGGTTTAAAGGTATTAAATGTGCAGAGTCAGGCGGTCCTGAACCTGGTGTAGGATGTGCAGGTAGAGGTGTGATCACTGCAATCAATTTTCTTGAAGAAAACGGTGCATACTCTGATGACCTTGATTTTGTATTTTACGATGTCCTTGGTGATGTAGTATGTGGTGGTTTTGCTATGCCTATTAGAGAGGGCAAGGCAAAGGAGATATATATTGTTACATCTGGAGAGATGATGGCGATGTATGCAGCAAACAACATCTCAAGGGGAATACTCAAGTATGCACAGAGTGGTGGTGTAAGGCTTGGCGGTCTGATATGTAATAGTAGAAAAACCGACCGTGAGCATGACTTGATATCCGAATTGGCAAGGAGACTTGGTACACAAATGATACATTTCGTGCCGAGGGACAATCAGGTGCAGAGGGCAGAATTACGAAGAATGACGGTTATTGAATATTCACCAGACCATCCTCAGGCCGATGAATACAGAAACCTTGCAAGAAAGATAGCTGAAAACACAAAACTTGTAATACCCACACCACTTGGAATGGATGAATTAGAAGATTTGCTCATGGAATATGGTGTGGTTGAGAAGGAAGAGGCTGCTTAACCGGTAACAACAATATAACATTGCGGAGGTAACTAAAATGAGTATGAATATACACCAGACCCAAAAGATGATTGAAGAGGTATTAGATGCATATCCCGAAAAGACGAGAAAGGATAGGGCAAAACATCTGGCAGCAAACGACCCTT
>JBDNDH010000243.1:0-3304 GCA_046719235.1 Thermodesulfovibrionales bacterium | reverse complement strand
TTCGGCTCGGGGCGATTGGGCTTTTACACCTTATTGTGCTGAAATCGCTCGGGGCAACGGTTTTGGTAATCGGCAGAGACAAACAAGGACTCAAAAGGGCAAGCGATCTTGGTGCCGATGAGGTTGTTCTTTTAACGAACGATTCAAAGGATATATCTGCAGACATAGTCTTTGAGTGCACAGGTGATTTAAGTATATGGGAGAGATCCTTGAGCTTTGTCAGAAGGGGTGGCACTGTGATCCTCTTTGGCGGATGTCCAAAAGGGACGGTCGTCAAGTTTGATACATACAGACTACACTATGATGAGATAACTATTAGGGGCTCATTCCATTATGATCCACAGGATGTGAAAGATGCTTTTACCTTGCTGAGTAATGGACTTCCTGTTGAAAGACTTATCACTGGTGTCTTCCCATTAGAAGATCTTGCTCAGGTGTTTAGATTGCTCTCAGAGGGCAAGGGTATTAAGTATCTGATTGTTAATTAGATGTGGTCTATGCTTTATCCTTATCCTCAATATTCAGATTAGGGTATAAAATTTTTATACATTGGGGACATATCGCATGAGTAAATTTGGCATCTGTTCTGCTCTGAATGTATTGTTCTATTTGTTGCCAGTAACCTTCATCGTCTCTAATCTTTTTACAGTTTGCACATAATAAGTAAAATCTTTATGCCAGCATCAGTTATCCATGACATTATGGCTGTAATACCACCAAGCAGGGCATAAAATGGCGGTAATCCAAAGAGGTGTCTAAGGGAGTGTGTTCATAAGACAATGCTATATACGATAAGGGCTTCTAAAACGAGTATTAGTATCTCTTGTTTCAAGAAGTCTCCATGGTCAAGCATATATAGTAAATTAAAGAGACAAGGTTCTCAAAAAATGGCTTGTTATTAAAGATGTTCTTTGATACAATGTTATAGAAAAAAGAAAAAGTGAGGTCTGATAATGGTTATGGAGTGTGTCATAGACAAGGCAAATATATTGATTGAGGCACTGCCTTATATTAAAAACTTTTATGGCAGGACATTCGTTATCAAATACGGAGGCTCTGCCCAGACTGACGAGATGTTAAAGGAATCCTTTGCAAAGGATATAGTACTCTTAAATTTTATTGGGATTAAGATAATAGTTGTTCATGGTGGAGGACCAAAGATAAGCGAGACTATGAAAAAGATGGGAAAAGAACCTACCTTCATACAAGGGCAGAGGGTTACTGATAAGGAGACAATGGACATCGTGGAGATGGTATTAGGTGGCCTCATCAACAAGGATATAGTCTCATTGATCAACAAACAAGGAGGTAAGGCAGTAGGGCTCTCAGGGAAGGATGGAGGGCTTATCAAGGCCAAAAAGAAGGTCATAAGGAGAAAGATGCCTAATTTAAAGGATGAAGAGATAATAGATGTGGGTCTTGTTGGTGAGGTGGTATCTGTAAATCCTGATATACTCAAATGCCTTGAGGGTAATAATTTTATACCAGTGATCTCGCCAATAGGCGTTGGTAAAGATGGGGAGTCGTATAATATAAATGCCGATTATGTTGCCTCAGCCATCGCTGCTGCCCTTAAGGCAGAAAAGTTGATACTTATGACGGATGTGCCAGGTATCCAAGACAGTAATGGTAATATCATCAGTAGCCTCACAATGCAAGAGTCTTTAACATTGATTAACGATGGTGTAATTAAGGGGGGGATGTTACCAAAGGTTCAGGCATGTATCAGTGCAATAGAAGGGGGAGTAATGAAAAATCACATCATTGATGGGAGAGTACCACATTGTTTGCTCCTTGAAATATTTACAAAAGAGGGTATTGGGACAGAAATAATTAGATGAGAGAGCACCCTCAGGATTTTAATCTTATACCACAAGATACAATTTTACTGAAAGAAGACGGCAGTATCGTATCAATCTCAAGGTCTTTAACAGACTTTTTTCAAGAGAGGTGTATTGACCTTCCAGATTCACAAGGTTTGATGGGCACAAGTTATCTTTCCCTATGGGAAAATGTGCTTAATGAATCACCAGATAAAGAACGATTTCTTGAAGATGTCAAGAGATTGCTCTCAAAACAAATCAGAAACCTCGTTATAGATTTACAGGGGTGTAATCAGATTGGAATGGCTACCATTTTTCTCCACAGGTTAGATTTATTAGATATAAAGGGGTACATCCTTATTCAGCATATTGATATCACAAGGTTTGTTAAAACAGAACATAGACATTTAGCACTTGTGCAGTCAAAAGGACAGGAACTTTTAAATCTCGTCTATAAAGACCCAACAACCCAATTGCCAAACAGATTTGTGCTCATAGATAGATTGAACGAGTTAATAACAAGGGCAAAAAGATATAGATCAAAATTCGCAGTGATGTTTGTGGATATTGATAACTTCAAAAAGATCAACGAATCGTTGGGTCATGAGGCAGGGGATATTTTATTAAAAGAGTCATCCAAGAGATTAAAGGATGCATTGAGGGATAGTGATATTATCGCACGTTTTGGTGGTGATGAGTTTGCAATAGTTTTATATGAACTTGAGAAGTTGGAAAATACCGCAACCGTTGCCCAGAGGATAATCAACTCAATTAGTGACCCTTTTTACATCAAAGAACAAGATATCTATGTGACTGTAAGCGTTGGGATTGCTACGTATCCAGAAGATGGAGACAACACAGAGACATTATTAAGAAATACAGAGACTGCCATGTTTTATGCAAAGTCCTTAGATAAGAATAATTACCAGTTTTTCAATAAGATGATGAATCAACATGCATTTGAAAGACTGAAGTTAGAAAATGATATAAGAAGGGCAATAGAAAATGATGAGTTTATCCTACATTATCAACCACAAATCGCCTTACCATCAGGTAAGATAGTGGGTGTTGAGGGACTTTTAAGATGGTTTCATCCAAACATGGGAAGCATCTCACCTTTGAAATTCATTCCAATTGCCGAGGAAACGGGCTTGATAATACCACTGAGCGAACTCGTCTTTAAAAAGGCTGTAGAACAATTATCTAAGTGGTTACAGTCTGGTTTTACGCCTGGAGTTCTTGCCGTCAATGTCTCTTTCAAACACTTTAGACAAAAGAACTTTTCGGATTTTATACTTGAGGTCTTAGAGAGAAATGATGTGGACCCATCACTCATAGAACTTGAACTCACAGAAAGCATCTTGATGCACGATGTGCAGAGTGTGGTTGCAACCCTTCAGAGACTGAGAGAAAGAGGAATACAGATATCCATTGATGATTTTGGCACAGGTTATTCGTCATTGAACTACCTAAAAAATCTT
>JBDNDH010000242.1:0-3316 GCA_046719235.1 Thermodesulfovibrionales bacterium | reverse complement strand
CGGTAGGGGGTTTGACATGACTGTTATGACTCTTAAAGATAGGTTTGTAAGATGCTTTCTACAGGTGAAGGGTAGATGGGCAATAGGGTTGATACATGGCTGATAAGGTGACATTAAAAGGACATGGGCATCTTAGGTTGGATACCTTCTTAGGTGGTATCTGTAACCTTTTAGACAGGAAAATCATCGTATGGGCAGTCTTACTGCTCTGTATTGGCATCATCGCCTTGAGGTATACCATCACACTAATAGACACCGATCTATGGTGGCAGATGCGTTATGGCGAGTATATCTTTAAGAATCTCACCCTCAAGGTTGACCATTCGGTGTTTTCTTGGACTACTGCTGATCCTAAGTGGGTTTACAATGCGCCTTTGGCTCAACTGTGGTTTTACATGATGTGGAGATTAAACGGCTACATGATGATACACATGACCATGTATCTAATCATCTTGGCAGTTGTAGTGCTCATGGTTTACTACAATCTGGCTTTCAACAAGAGACTCAGCTTTTTCAGTATCTTGGCAATATTGTTTGTGTTTATAAGCAGTCATCTATCTATCGTTATGATAAGGCCAGAGATCTTTAGTTTTCTGTTTCTGTCAATAACCTTTTATATCTACTTCTATGTCAAAAAGACACACAGGGATATCCTTTTTATCTATCCAATACTCATGCTCATCTGGGCAAATACACACGGGGTCTTTATCTTTGGGTTGCTATTTCTTACACTGATACTGATTGGTGAGAGCCTGAACTATGCCTTAATCAAGAAAGGTGCCATGCAGATGCCTCTACTTAAGAGACTTGCCATGGTGACGCTGCTATCATATCTGGCAGTGTGTATTAATCCCTACGGTGTAGATCTAATACTTAGCATCGTCAAGACCTCAATTGATACCCATTTCACGAAACAGTTTGATCAACTGTTGGCATATAGATCGTTGTTTTCCTTTGAACATCCTGCTAAGTATATTATGGTCATTAGTGCATTGATATACTTTTTCATTGCCCTTTATACTGCCATCACGAGGAGATACATTGATCTGGCAGGGGTTTTGGTGAATGTGGTATTTTTGTATTGGTCTTTTAAGTTTGGAAGGAGTGTCTATTTTTATCCACCCCTCTGGTTTTTTAGTGTATTTTATCTGCTCTCCATGTTAGAAGAGATGCCAAAAGAGGAGTCTGCCCTGAGGCAGATATGGCGCTGTTGTTTGCCGTTTATCGTGATCGTGTTTTCTGCATGGATAGTTTACTGGACTGTAAGGTATCCCTATGCGTATTCACATATTGGGTTTGGTCCTGGTGAGAATATGCCAGTAAAGGTGGTGGAATTCTTGAAAACCCTTAAGTTTGATGAGCCAATCTACAATTCCTATGATGTTGGCGGTTACTTGATGTGGGCACTGCCTAACCATAGGGTTTTCATTGATCCGAGGCACGGTCCCTATGCCAAAAAATTAATGGACGAGACCTATCAATTTGAGAAGGGCTTAAACTTCCACGACTTTACCAAGAAATATCCCTTCAAGATTGCCATTATCCACACCTATCTGACATCCCTATTTGAGAGATTCTATGGGCATCCAGATTGGAGACTGCTCTACTTTGATCAAGCCGCATCTGTATTTGTGCACAGCTCCGTGACTGTGCCAAAGGATATTCAGGTTGACCTATCAGTGGAGAGATTTAAGGACATGAGGTCCTATGAAGCCCTTGTGTATCCGATGTTTGTCTATTCTCATATGGGAGATTTTGATTCAGCACGATACCTTATCAAGAGGCTTAAGGAGAGGTATGACTACGATCCCTACAAGAGAAATCTAAAAAATGTTGAATTTTTGTTGTTGGAATTTCAAAAAAGGGCTAAATAGTGAGGCTTACCAAAACCTAAATTGGTCATGCCACTGGTTGAGATAAAATCTGTATAACAGATGGATGAGATTACCTAAACCATGCCCACCCAAGTCAACGCCATCTGTGTAAATGCCTTGACCAAGACGTATAGAATCTACAAAGGACCACTTCAGAGGCTGAAGGGCTTATTGTTTGATATACCACCCTCAGAGGTCTTCACTGCCCTAAGGGATGTAACACTTTCTGTCAAAAAGGGCGAGACGGTAGGGATAATAGGTGAAAACGGTGCAGGTAAGAGCACTCTCTTGAAGATAATCTCAGGGGTGCTTACCCCATCGTCAGGTGATGTGGAGGTTAAGGGGGCAGTTTTATCTATATTGGAACTCGGTACGGGGTTTCATCCTGAATTTACAGGCAGGGAAAACATATTTTTCTACGGTGATGTCCTCGGTTTTGAAAGGGGTTTTGTAAGGGGCAGGCTTGATGAGATAATATCCTTCTCTGAGCTCGGCACATTTATAGATAAACCTGTAAAGACCTATTCATCTGGGATGTTTATGAGGCTTGCCTTTTCTATAGTAACCGCCTTTGAGCCAGATATACTCATTCTCGACGAGGTCCTTGCAGTAGGGGACATACACTTTCAGCGAAAGAGCCTAAAGAGGGTGCTTGATATTAAGAGGCGAGGGGGCACCATACTCTTTTGCTCACACGATACATATCATATAAGGATGATATGTGACAGGGCAATATGGCTCAAAGATGGTGCTGTTTATACGCAGGGAGAGGCTGAAGGGGTGGTGCTTGCCTATGAGGGCTATCAATTTAGCAAAGGTGATAAGGTGGTCTATGATGATAAGGTAACTGATGATCTCCCTGTGATGATTAAGGACATAAGGATTGATACTGATGCCGATCGGTTAACCACTGGTGGCACGATGAGATTCTTTATAAGCACATTGGCTAAGGATAAAAATATGGCATACCATCTGACCCTCTCAATAAAACTGCCTGATGGACGTGGTGTATATGTAACTGGCACTCATCTGATGGGCATGGCTCATCTTAAGGGTTGTAGGGAGATAGCAATCACATTCACCGATATTGCCCTATTGGCAGGAACCTATTATGCCCATGTAAGGGTCTTTGACGAGACAGGTCTCATATGTATCCACGAGAGGCCCACACAGTTTTTTACCATACATAAAGAGAGACAGGACTTTGGCATATGCCTCCTAAAACACAACTGGCTGATCAACTGATATTAACAACACCTTACATATAACCGTGTTTGGACCACTATATGGAGGGAGAATCCTTGAAAAGAAGCCAGATATTGATATATAATCTACCCTCTAATCTATGAGACAAGACACCAAAGAGAGTAAATCTAACCCATCCCCACAAGACACCAGCGAAAATAAGGGCAAGGGGCTACTTTCACATCTGAGGGATATAT
>JBDNDH010000241.1:0-3343 GCA_046719235.1 Thermodesulfovibrionales bacterium | reverse complement strand
CTACGTGGGCATACGGACTGGTGGGCATTTTTAATGCAACATCTCTTCAATAGTTATGTTGATACACTCCTCAAGTGCTGGTATGTTGTATCCACCCTCAAGTGCAAAGACAAAGGGGGCCTCTACTGAGTTTAAGATCCCCCTTACAATTGACCTGACCCCATCGTTTGTTACCCTTATTGCTGATAGGGGGTCATGTTTGTGTATATCATATCCAGCAGAGACCAATACAATCTGAGGGTCAAAATCCTTAATAATCGTCGGCAATATATCGTTGTATATTCGGCCATATGTGATATCACCTGCACCAGCAACTATTAGGTATATTGTAGGTGAAACCCTCGCCCTCATCTATCCCGATCTCATCCTCGCTGCCTGTTCCTGGGTAATGAGGATATTGATGGGTGCTAAAGAAAAAGACGGTGTTATCTTTGTAAAAGACATTTTGGGTGCCATTTCCATGATGCACATCAAAATCTATGATAAAAACCCTATGGTATCCAAGCCTCTGTGCATACCTTACACCTATTGCGATGTTGTTAAATAAGCAGAATCCCATAGCCTTATGCGCCTCTGCATGATGCCCTGGTGGACGCACAGCACAGAATGCCCTCTCTATTACACCAGCCTTTATCTCATCTATGGCTGATGTCACAGCCCCCACTGCGTGGAGTGCGGCCTCAAGACTACCCTCTGAGAAGTAGGTATCCGGATCAAGATAACCAACCTTGGCATTCTTTATCCTTTCAATGTGTTGTGCGGTATGCACCAAGGCTATCTCCTCAAAACTCGCCCTTTTCGGCTTTAGATGTATGATTTTATCCCATATACCCGACTCTTTAATAGATTTGACAAGATTAACAAGCCTCGATGGTGTCTCTGGATGCCAAAGAGGTGTGTGGTGTGCCAAAAATACATCATCATAGTAGAAACCAACCCTTCTCATGAGATATTATACAATAAATTAGTTTATGGTTTTTATGCTATCTTAACTTCAAAATGAGAGTTGGATAATAATCACAGATTTGTCAACAATGTCCATAATATTTAAGAAGGGGGATACTTAAAAATGTATTGTCTGGTGATATCAGATGATATAGCCTCATTAAATACCCTGATGAGTACAAAGATAAAATATAAGGCACTCAAAAATCCCATCAACATTACAAAGGAGAATCTCAATCTGTTTGATATCGTAATTTTAGATACAGATAACGACGATGTGTATTCAATATTTGACATCTTGACCCATTCAAACATGCAAATCGTTGCATTTGGGACAAATGACCCTCAGAAGGTGGTAAAGGCTATAAAGATGGGGGCAGTCAACTTCTTGCCCAAACCCCTTACAAAAGATTGTGTCATAAACACACTAACCTCAATAAAACAGCCTGATAGGCAAAACGACATTTCAGACCAAAACAACGAAGAACTTATAGGCGAAAGCCAAAAGATGTTGGAGGTAAAGAGACTTATCAAAATGGCGGCGAGGACTGACAGCAATGTCTTAATCACTGGCGAGAGTGGGACCGGTAAAGAGCCTGTTGCAAAACTTATACACAAAAATAGCCCAAGAAGGACTAACCTTTTTATGACAATAAATTGCAGTGCAATACCAGACACACTACTTGAGTCAGAACTCTTTGGCTTTGAGAAAGGGTCGTTTACTGGTGCCAATTACACAAAAAAGGGGATGATAGAACTGGCAAATCTCGGGACGGTCTTCCTTGATGAGATAGGGGATGTAAGTCCCCTTTTTCAGACAAAGATATTAAGGGTATTACAAGAAGGCGAGATCATGCGCATAGGCGGTAGCAAACATATAAAGGTTGATGTAAGATTCATATCTGCAACTAATAAGGATTTAACAAAAGAATGTAAAAGAGGTGCATTTAGAGAAGACCTTTTTTACCGCATCAATGTCATTAACATCCACATGCCACCACTAAGAGAGAGGAAAGAAGACATACCGCTTCTGGTAAATCACTTCATCAAAAAATACGCACCCAAAAGGGTAGATATAAACATAGAAGGTATCGCTCAGGATGCTATTGAAATCCTCTTGGAGCATAACTATCCTGGCAATGTAAGGGAGCTGGAAAATATTATTGAGAGGGCGATCTCCTTTACTGAACAACCAATAATAGATAAAGAATCCTTGCCACAATACCTTATGCACTTCAAAAAATATAAATCATCAGAAACAAACAAGATTAAAGATATCCTTAGAAACTATGAAAGGGAACTTATTTGGTCTGCATTACAAGACTCTCAAGGCAATATCACAAGGGCAGCCCAGATGCTTGGCATACACAGACAGGAACTACAGAGAAAGATTCGCCGACTAAAAATAGCAACATAACATTCTAACGCAACATTTAGTTGCATATTATTTGTTTATACACAAATAGATATTGTCTGATTATTCACCGAGTGCAACTTTTCTGTTACAATTTCATATTCATTATGTCTTTATAATGACATTTTGTTATGAATTTACAATACCTTATTCTTTTGGCATAAGTATTGCCATAAGTTAAATCAAAAAATCACATCTTGGATAATTTATGGAAAGAACACTTGATAGGGAAAGTCAGCAAAAATTATATGTGCAGTTGATTGATATTATCAAAGAGAAGATTAAAAGTGGTGAATGGGCTATAAATACCATGATACCTACAGAAGACGAACTCTGCAATACATTTTCGGTAAGTAAGACAACCGTTAGAATAGCCGTCAGCGAACTTGTTAGAGAAGGGTTGCTAAAGAGACAACAAGGCAAAGGGACATTTGTAACATCACAGATATATAACAGGGGTATTCCGATGAAGATATTATTCAACTCTGAAAAGATACATGGCAGTAAGATATCCAAAAAGACACTTCTGGAGATAAAGAGGGAAAAACCTGCAAGCACCTTAAAGTCAATCTTTCAAGACACCGACGAAGACATACTACACACAACTTCAGATGTTCAACTTGACAGTAATGATAGGTACACAGAAGAACTCTTTATCCCTATTAGCAACATCCATAAGGATATCAAGTCAGAAGATATAGTTAAGATGAGTGCAATAGACTTTATTAATGAAAACAGCACCAAAAAGGTAAACAGGGTCATACAAACCATTGAGGGTTCTCACATTGCAAAAAAGGGTAACAATACCATCAAGATCGAATCACGGGTTTATTGTGGTGATAATACACCAATAGCCCTCATAAGAGAGACCACGGAAGGTAGAAGTCTTAGACTCTACTATGATTTTGAAAAAATAAGGTAACTGTAAGGAGGGTAAGATGAAGGTATTAGTGGCAACGGATGGGTCAGTGAATGATTCGGCGC
>JBDNDH010000240.1:0-3356 GCA_046719235.1 Thermodesulfovibrionales bacterium | reverse complement strand
GTCCGAAAATATTGAAGGGGTAGTTGAGTCAAGCACTACAAGGACAGGCCTTTTCTCTTTAACAAGCTCAGATAATCTATCTTTATCCCAATTTCTCGCTGGGAAATCATACAATTCAACATCTATACCTTCTTTTTCTAAAACCGCTGTAGCGTATGCAAGCCAATCAGGAGCCCTTAAAACACGCCCTCTTGTCCGCGCCGCCCATCGCTGTGTGCGACAAAAGTCTTTTACAAAGGGCTCATTGACTATAAGGACCTTAGAACTATTCATAAAGATGAGGCCGTTTGTTGAGTATTAGACTTTAAAGACATCCCTTATGTCATTACGCTTGGGTTTACGAAGGTTTGTTTATTCTTGAACTGAGGTCAGAGTCCTATAGAACCAATACGGCAAGATTATCAGACGCCTTTTTGGCTTCGTCTGTTATCTGTTGACCTATTACTACCCCTATTGTCTCCTGTCCAAATGCCCTTGTAAAGACCTCTGCCCTCTTGCTTGCCCTCTCAACATCCTTGACATCCACTGTGATGGAGACCTCTCCTGCAAGGATTATCTCCTTGCCTGTCTCTTTTATCCTCCCCCTTACTACTACATCTATATTAAGGGCACTTTCCCTCTCTTCATCAGTGATTTCACCTCTTTCATTGGCATCATCCAACACCTCTGCATATTGCTCGATATTGATAGTCTTGACCTTCCTCAATAACTTTCCAAAAAAAGAAGGGGCCTTCTCCCTTACCTTTCTCTCATAGTTATCTCCCTTTAAGTCTGCCACATCCCTCTTGAGCGTCTCTACATCCTTCTTAAGCATCTCCACCTCCTTCTTAAGCCTATCCACATCCTCTTTTAGGGGCTTGAATTCCTTTTCTACAAAATCATCAAACCTTTTTGGCAACAACAGGAGATCCTCTGTAAGAATAAGACGCCTCATCTCTTCACGCCATTCAGGATTTGCCCTTAGGGCATCAACAATATCTTTAAATGTTGTAATCACACAGGTTTGCATAAATAGATTATAGCAAATTTCAATATATATTGTGCGAACTAATTGCTATGTAGGTCTCACCATTAGACATAGGCTTATAAGTGTTTCACTTTATACAAGACCATATAAGGATAATCCTCATGAACCAATTCAAAGTGCCTTAAGTTATTCTCCGATAGTATCATCATCCTATATAGCATGGTCTCTTCAAAATCCTTATGGGCAGTGTTTTTATAAACCCTGCCATCTTTAGCAACTATAAGGTATAGATTCTCTTCAGAGGCAGGGTTAAGTGTATAGATATGTTGGGTGGCAAGATTTTTATTTATTACAAGTATCTTGTTAAAGTTATGTATTATCTTATCATCAGTTATATTTACCTGATTAGCAGCCATATCATAGGATATGCCAAAACAATCTGATATGGACTCTCTTAAATTACAACGAGTGTGATTGATAGGCAACCTTTTGGATAATCTTTCAGCCTCATCTTTAGATAGCGCGTGGTCTTTAAAGATAAATCTTGAAAGCATACCATCGTATAGCATTACATATACAGGTTTTGATGGGTTGATTTTATATGAGTTGATATTATCAATCAATCTTTGCAGATCTCCCTTCATATCGTATTGACCAGTAAGTTTGTTTGCCACAAAGGATATGGACTTAAAGGTAAAGTCTTCCCTTTCAGATGTCATTGATTGAATAAAAAGGTATATCTTCAGTGGATTGAAGTTTGAGTTATCAGTAAACACAGCCCTCTGGGAATAATACTGTAGGGGATTTCCAATTCCCCACCATGACCATATATAGGCATCTTTGACTGTTAGTTCAGAGATCTTTTTATAATTGATAACCCTTCTTTCCTCATACATGGGCTTTGTAATAAACTTTGTTATCTGTGGAGGGACAAGCAAAAAAACGCTGAGCATAGTTCCAGCAAGATATATAGGTGTTTGATATTTACCAATTACACGATTTATAAATTGAATAGATAAATACATGGCATATCCAAATCCCATTCCTAAAAAAGGTCCAAGATATATCAAGTACCTATTACCGCTACTATAAGACAAAAGCCCAATGCTCAAAAATGGCAGAGATAGGGCTAAAAATCTAAACCTTTTATACAAGAGAATCAAGAACCCTGCACTGGCAATACAAAAACTAATGAGATTATCCGTTGTAAACCAAACAGACATCCTAAAACTCACTGGTAATAGTTCCCCAACGCTTGAATAAATATTAATAGGCATCTTAAAGCCTTGAATATTAAAAATAGTGCCATATATGTAATCTCTTAAGAAAGGGCTATTAAGGACATAAAAAACCAACTCCACAGGGCTTGCTAATATAAAGAAAAAAAGTAATTTCAAAAGAATATCCTTAATAGGATGTCTATTTACTAAGAGCCCAATAAAAAGCGATATGCCAATGATTAATACAAAAAACAGGTGGTCATACCACCATCTAAAGACCTGCATAGATAATCCTGCAAGGAGTATAAACTTGTAGGAACTAAACCAGTCATCCCTTTGAGAAACTGCCTTTGATATAAAAAACAACAGGGTAAATATAAAAAACAACATCATACAGTCCGTATCAAAATATCCCATCCTTGTCCTTACAAAATAGAAAAAATTAAATAGTCCAAGTGTAATCGCCCCTATGGTTACAAAAGTATTGTTAAGGGGTTTAAGCCAAAAATACAGGGGAATGACAAACAGTATTGATAATATAGGAGGCAAAAGTAAGAAAAAATATTGGATCTTTACTTGAGAGATATCAGATAGCCATACAGCCAACTGGCTCAATAATGGTGGGGGGTATTGTCTAATGGCGTAATCAGGCACATCAGAGAGATAATCAATCCTTTCATAAGAATCATTCTGTATCTCTATAGCATAGCGGGCGTATCTAAAGGCATCGTAAGTAGTAACAAAGTCATCAAATTTAGTAAAGTTTCCAATATCCTTGAGTTTTAAAAAGATAGACAGCAGGCAGACAAATACTATCAATAAGCATTTGATTGTATTGATTGACTTGCTATCCAAGATAACTTTAAGAGTCAAAGGGAACAATCCCTGTATAAATTTTCTGAGCCCCTAAGTTCGCCATCAGTGCGGATATGAGCAATAGATAAAATCACTTTGTCTCATGACAGTTTTTTTCATTAGCTCAAGGTCTCCCACTGAAAGCCCTTTATATTTCTCTTTGCCTTGTCAAACTCTATACCCACAAGGTAAATTGGCAGATTTAGGGCCTTGTATTTATCTACATACCCTTTATCTTTTATTTGTCTTAAGGCACTACCAGGCTCATCATCTAAACCTATCACCTTAAACTCAAATATAAACACCCCATGCCC
>JBDNDH010000024.1:0-10201 GCA_046719235.1 Thermodesulfovibrionales bacterium | reverse complement strand
CCAACCAACAAGTTCATATACCTTGACCTTCTCAAAGCCTATCTCAATATCACCAAGATACCTTGAGTGTATAAAATCCCCACTCCTTTTCATAGTTTCACCTGAGATTGCTATCCATGTATTAAAAAGTTTATTTGCAGGTTCAAGCTCCTCTGCTATGTGCACAGCCTCACCCATAAAGGTATATTGAAGCCTTTTCTCTGAACCCATCTTGCCCGCATAGACCTCTCCAGTGTTTATACCCATCCTTGCAGTAATCTCTACCCCGTATCTCATTAGTATCATCTGTTTGACAATCTTTAGTTCTTGCTGTTGTAGCAACGCTGAATAACATGCCTTCCATGGGTGTTCACTGTCTTGTAATGGAACACCAAAGCCGGCCTTGATAGCGTCACCCTCATACTTGTCTATGTAACCATCAAATGACATTATCACATTGCTCATAGCCGTTAGATAAATATTTAATATCTTTGCCAATTCTTGGGCTGTTACCCCCTCAGAGATGGTGGTAAAACCAGAGACATCTGATGAAAATATAGTAGCATCTCTCACCTCTCCTGTAAGTGATACAGCATCTCTCCTATCCTGAAGCATCCTTAAAACCTCTGGTGAGACCATTGTTGAAAAAAGGTCTCTGACCATCTTCCTCTCCTTGTACTCTTCAAAGTATCTTGCAAAGATGCTAAAGCCAAAACCTCCCAATAAAGACATAACAAATGTTGAGACAGGTATGAGTAAATTATTTTTTTGAAATGCAAACCAAGACGCCGTAATGTGTAGAGAGACTATAACTATTAGTATGAACAGGCCTGTTAAAGGTGTAAACCTACTACCCAGAATGACCGATATGCCAACATACAGGGCTATAAGGACTATCTGAAGATAGGTCGGGATCTCCATTATAATGTTTTCAGTAATAACGGTATTTACTACCTGAGGGACAATGTCCAACATTGGATGCCTTTGCATTACAGGAGTGGGATTTTGCGATGTAAGACCTGTGGCCGTCAAACCGTAAAACACCGACTTATTTTCAAAGAATGTGGGGTCTATAGCCACTTTTTTCTTTCCTATGAGAAGTTCTTTTGGGGTTTCAAAATACAGAGGCCTTACAGTGTTTAATGTTCCAAACCTCTTTAGATAAAACTGCATCTGTTTATAACTGTGCGTAATGTATATAGCCTCTTCTTCTTTTATTTTCAGCCTATTAACTTTTATCAACCGATTTATATCTATTGAGCCCTTTTTCGTGATCTCTCGGGCTATTACATTGTTGAGATATATCTTTCTTGCCAGTTTATAAAAATCAGGGTTATTTGCATCTAACCCTAAAGAAAGGAGGACTTCATCTACACTGTAAGGGGTGTGGGTAAAGTAGTATTCCATGAGAAATGATAAAAATATAATTGTGGCAAGATTTTCAGCATCACCTGTGCTCATCAATCCAACCCTCTTTGCCCTGTTGACCAATTGAGTGTGTAGTTGATTTATGTCGGGGATAGTCTCAAGATTAGTCCCTTTTAGACTGTCTTTAAGAACCTGTAAGACTATATAAGAAGATAAGAGGTTAAATGGTATATGGACAAATGAGTTCTCATAATCACCTGCCCAGTTTATCAAAACCTGTCCTTTATCATGTGGTATTGAGATGGTCTTGTCCTTTGACATGAGGGATATATCTCTGTCTGTGGCTTCTATATCTCTATAACCACCCAAATCCATAATAATCTTGATGGCTATGGATGGATAAATCTTGTTTTGATATCTTATCACTAAGGGATATCTTCTTACTGTCCCATCATCATCGGGGATAAAGATATTAACCCCTGTGCCTGCAGACCTTTCCTGAAGCAGTTTTAATGGGGGTGTAATGGATGTTATCTCAAGGGCTGAATCCAAAGAGAGATGGAGGGACTCTTTGGTTAAAAAATAATATAGGTCCGGGTTCTTATATGATTCTGACAAATTGGGTTGTCCTGTTGTGCTTGCAAATCCGGTTAGAAATAATCTCTTGCCAATCTTATCGGCTGTTTTAAAGATCCTATTTGGGTCTCTTTCAGATATCATCTCGCTAATAAAATCCTTGCCTTGTTTATCTGGCATCTTATACAAGTTTGAGACCTCTTCTTTAGATACAGATACCATTGGGATTTTGGATAGGTCTATATCAGTGGCGATTATGTGTCTTGTATTGTGTGTATAAAGAAACTCAAATAAATTTTGATGTATTGACCAATTCCATGGCCATCGCCCAATGGTTGTGATGGCGGGGTCGTCTATGTCAACAGTAACAAGGTTTTCAATAGCCTTGATATTACTTTTATGCCTTACACCAAAATCATATATCCTGTGTTCAATGTTACTAAAGAATCTAAAGATATGTATTGCTATGGCCACTAAAAAGACAGAGAGGGCTATATATATAAACTTTGAGTTTTTAGATTTTATAAGGCTTTTTATCGTCATAGTCGATTCTCATTTCTTTGTTTGTAAAAACTCACCCTGCCATCTATCATCAGGGGGTGAAATTTTATATTGATTTATCCTATCAATCATGAGTTGAGAGGGTTTATCGTCCTTATCTATCTTTATAGCCTTGCCAAATGTCTCAATGGCATCGTCCCATCTCCTCTGCCAATAAAGGTCAAGCCCTTTGGAGAATATATCGGCAATCTCCCTGTGTTCTGGCTCACCTGCAATTGCTATTGCCTTATGGTATTGCTCTACGCTCAGATTTTTGATAAATTTATTCACAGATGTTTCATACTGTCTCCTGTAACGATCAATCAGGTCTTTTGTCTCAGTAAGGGTAAGCGAAGAAACACCAGACCTTGAGATATAGGAATGAATCTTGTCTTTAAAGATCTCTAACCTATGGATTAATGACTCAAGCCTTTTTAAAAGCATCTCATATCTCAAAAGATCCTCCAGCGCATCTGAGTCTTTTGCCTTAATAAGTGTCTCAATGCCCTTATTTAACGCATTGCTTAGGTCATCAACAGGCAGTCTGATTTCAATATTATTTGGGTGGCTTGCTGTCTCTATCTCTGTGGATGTAAGCAAGACATCTCGTATAAATTCAAGACACATCAGTCTATATCCGTTGTCTGTGTGAGACTCAAAGAAGTCCTTCATCTGCCTTGCAAAATCAAGTTGGTTTCTTCTAAATTGCCTGTTCCAAAAATCCTTATAACTAATAATACAGCCTGCTGGAACCTTTGCCCATATACTAAGGAGATAGCCGGGAGTCTTTTTGCCTTTAATAAATTCAAGGTATCCATCAGCCTTCCAACCCAAAAGGTCATAGAGTTTTGTAGGAACGGTCTTACCCTTTAGAAGCAGTTTATCAAGTGGTCTTGCATATACAAAATCCTTTATTAGCCTAAAGGTATCCTCTGATGTGATGCAATATTTAGACCGATAGATGCTATTTGATGCCATCAATCTTGCTGCTGTATTTACAGGGTCTCCCATGACAGTATATTGAAACTTTCTCTCCGAACCCATATTGCCTGCAGAGACGTATCCTGAATTGATACCGATGCTTACATGTGCATCCATCATATAAAACTCTTTGATGTGATCTTTAAAGGCATTTATGAAAAACCCTTGCTCTATAGACGCAAAGGCACACTTTATAGGGTTTTGACTATCTTCAAGGGGCACACCGAAGTCTGCCATGATTACAGTGCCTTCATACTTGTCTATATAACCGTCATACTCCATGATTATGTTACTCATTGGTGTTAGATAATGAGACAAAACCTGAGGAAGTTCTGCAGGACTCATAGATTGTATCAGTGGCTCAATGCCTTCAATCTTTGAAAAGTATGTAGTGGCAAACCTTCTCTCACCAGCAAGGGCAAAGGCGGATGGATTTTTTTCCATCAAGACCAAAACCTTTGGGGATACCATAGCAGAAAAAATAGTTTTTATCTTTGATCTCTCTTTATATACAGTTAGAACCTGAAATACAAGACATATCAGATAGGCAGAGACGATAGAGGTGGTAGGTATAACAACCTCTATCCAGTGACCCTCCATTATCCAAAAAATATAGGCAACCAATAAAAAGGCAATAAATACAACTAAAGATAACAGTGTAGTTTTAGGTAGGGTGCTGTTTACTCCTACAAAACAGACGATCATTGCAAATGTAAAGGCAACTATGTATTTTAAATAAGGCACTGGATAGGATAAAAATTGGCCAGTTAGAAACATATTGATAGCATTTGCATGGTAAAAGACCATAGGGCATGATGCCTCAAAGGGTGTGGGATTAAGATCAATAGTATTTTTTCCGGTAAGGCCTATCAAGATTATCTTGCCCTTGAGTTTATCAGGTGGTATCTCGGTTTGTTCTCCTTTTACCCTTGCCTTGAGTAATGGGGGAGTTATCTTTGTATCACCCTTTTTTGATACTTCAACTATATGTCTTGCAATAGTATAGACATCTTTGTCGGGTAAAAGGGCATGTTGTTTCAATCTGCTTATTATGTATTGCATCATTTTCTCTGATGATAATCCTTGAACATCTTTTAGATATCTTTCAGCCTTCATAAAGAGATTGAGATAAATGATGTCTTTAAAAGAGATATGTATAAACGAGTCCTCAAAACTACCAACCCAATTGATAAGCGATTGGGCATGGTTGTCGATAGAAAGTCCTATATTTTTTTCAGTTCCAATGCTAAAGACAATCTTTTTGGAAGGGGTTATCTGCGGGTTGTCAATTTTTATATTGAGTACATCCAATATTACTGGATATGCAAGTGCGTTGATCATGTATCCGTTATAGTCTTTGAAGAATATAAAGTTTCGGACTATACCGTCTTTACTATAACCGGGTTGGGCAAAGCCGTGTCCTTTTGCCACCTTGAGCAAGTCTGGTATGGGTGGATCTAAGTCTATTGATTGATAGAGGTGGTGTCTGAGGTTCTGGTCTGTTTTATTTAGTGATGAGAGTATATATTTTATAGATTCCTTTTTGTCGTTGTCTGATTTGTCTAAGATAGCCTGTGCCTTTTGATATGCAAGATCAGGGGTTGTTCCATCTGAGGAATCCCTTGATGGGTAGGCAAGATATACGTTACCTGTTTTTTTTATTGCCCTTTGCAACTCTACATCATTATCAATTATCTTGACTGATTCCTTTGAATTGATCACTAATGTTGGTTGTTCATGTTCAGAAAAAAAGACATCATAGATTATATATCCTGTATCAAGGTATGAGAGGGTTTCAAGCAGGGCAACCTGATATCTCCTTGACCATGGCCATTGACCATATAGTTCTATGGACGGGTCATCTATGTTGACTAAGACAATCCTGTCTGATTGTTCTATCGTATGCCTTAACTTAAATCTCGTATCAAGGGTAAGGAGTTCTGTCTTATCTGATATTGGGAAAAGGTCAAATAAGATGCTAATGATAAACGCAGAAAAGCCAAATAGTAACCACTTTATGGTCTTAGATTTGAGGCATTTTTTTAATAAGATTGTGACTGTAGTGATATGTATTCACCAGCCCTTGTCTTAGGTCTACAGTATTTATAAATTGCCCTTAGTTTATATTTAAATTGGTGAAAACTTATGTATCTGCTACAGTGTTGCCGAGGACCTGTTCAAGTGTGATTATTCCTTTTCTTGCCTTTTCTATTGCATCCATTCTTAATGTTCTCATACCAGAATCAATAGCAACCTTTCTAAGTTCATCTGTGCCTGCATTTTTGATAAGGAGGTTTCTGAGTTGTTTGTTCATAAGCAAGACCTCATAAATACCAGTCCTCCCCTTATATCCAGAGCCATCACATTTCTCACATCCCTTGCCGATGTATAGGGTTTCACCCTCTTTGATATCGCCCTTTGACATCTCCTCATCTTCTGAGGTTGCCTTATATACATCCTTACACAGAGGACATATCTTTCTTACGAGCCTCTGGGCACACACCAAAACAAGCGAATCAGCAACAAGGTATGGCTCTACACCCATCTCTGTTAGTCTCGTTACAGTGCCAACAGCATCGTTTGTATGCAGGGTTGAAAATACCATGTGTCCTGTAAGTGATGCCTCTACCGCTGTCTTTGCGGTCTCAAGGTCTCTTATCTCCCCTACAAGTATAATGTCGGGGTCATGCCTCATAAAAGCCCTCATTGCCTTTGCAAAGGTATAACCTGCTGCTGGGTGTATATTGCTTTGGATAATCTGACCCCCTAAGGTGTATTCAACAGGGTCCTCAGCGGTTACTATCTTCACATCTGGGGTATCTAATGTCTTCAGTGCGGCAAACAAGGCTGTTGACTTACCACTGCCAGTGGGTCCTACATGCAGTATGATGCCATAAGGTGCGTTGAGCGCCTCCTTGTACAACTTCATGCTGTGATCACTAAAACCCAGCATATCAATATTGAGGATAGAACTCTTTTTGTCGAGTATCCTCATGACCACATCCTCTCCGTGTGGTGTAGGAACGGTAGAAACACGAAGATCAATCTCTACAGAGGGATTGTATTTAGTAAAGTCAATCCTGCCATCTTGGGGTTGACGCTTTTCATCAATCCTCATATCGCACATTATCTTGTATCTTGTAATGAGTGCATCTTGGGCAAATTTAGGCACACGCATAACCTCAACAAGGTCGCCGTCTATACGATATCTTATCCTTAGGTAATCCAGTGCTGGTTCCAGATGAATGTCTGATGTCCTTTTCCTGAATGCCTCTTCAATTATCTTGTTTGCCAACATGACCACAGGTGCGCTATTTTCTGTGGCATCGTCTTTTCCTACATCAGCGACCTCAACTTGGGTCTTATAAGTTTCCTTAACCTGATCAAGGATACTACCAATGCATACCTCTTCTCTTTCCTTTTCTTTTGGGATTGCATAAAACTTATCAATGGCTGCAAAAAGACTCTGCGTAGAGGTCATTATTATCTTTACATCCTTTATCCTAAAACGGGCATTGCGATAGATTCTGGTTATCTCATCCAGTGCGATAAAATCTCTTGGCTCGACCATTGCAAGATGAAATGTCTCGTCTTCGTATTTTAGGGGTAGGACCTTGTAATTCTTTGCATAGGCAGGTTTGATGTGCTTAAGGAGGTCACTTGAGAGAGGAAAATCAGCCACGTCCATATATTCATATGATAGGAATTCCGCCTTTGCAGGTGCTAATTTGTCTTCTGAGATGCCTGATTCTATAAGTATTTGCTCTATATTTTTTCTCTCCTTGGTAGCCTTTAGTATAAATTGCTGAAGCCTGTCCTCAGGGATTATCCCTTTTTCAACAAGGATCTCTTCAAAACTCTTACCTATGTTTTTCCTTTGACAAATCATCATACCCTTGTAAATATAAGGATTATCTTGTTTACATGTCCTCTTTCATCATGATATGGCACTACCTTTACCTCAACAATGGGTAGGTTTGCCACCATCTTGTAGCCTTTGTCAATGACATCAAACATCTTTTGCTGCAATTCAGTGTTTTCAAAATTTGGGAAGATATCAAAAAGATTTGCACCAATCATGCTATCAACATTAAAACGCATTCCGCTCATCGTCTCAAGAAATCTATTTGCTGAGACAATATTGAATCTTGTATCAAGTATACATATGCCCTCTTCAATATCATCCATAATGTATTCTCTCAATACCCTCTCCTGTTCAATCATCTGATAGAGAAAGGCGTTCTTTACTGCAATGCCCAATAGATAGGCAAGTTGCTCAATAATGTCTAAATCACCCTTTGTGAATCCGCCCTCCTTGTTTAATGCCTGAAAGACCCCAAGGAGATTACCACCAACCTTGTCGGGTATGGGAAGTATCAAGACACTCTTTGTCTTGTATCCACTTTTTTCATCCCAGCTCTTGTCAAAAAGCAGGTCTTTATCTATCATGGCAAGTTCTTTTTCATTATAAGCGTCATTTATGACAATCGTCTTCCTAGTCATTGCAGAATAACCTGCAAGGCTATTTTTATTTATGGGCAGCCTTATCTCTACAAGTTCTTTTGCCTGCAGGACCTTTGAATAAAGTTCATCAGTTTCATTATTTACAAGGTAGAGCGTGCATCTATCTGCAGAGATAGTCTTCCTTACTTCCTCAACAACATATGTCAAAAGATAATTGATGTCATGTGTGGTTAATATAGTATTTAGGATATCAAAAAACTGTTCTCTGCCTATGATGGATGTGTTTGATTTCATGTCTTGAGGTGATTATAACACAATCAAATTGGTATTTATCCACAGTTTTTTTTTATAATTTATACACAATAAATGGAGGTTATTATGGACAAATACACATTCAACACGATAGAAGAGGCAATTCATGATATCAAAAAAGGCAAGATGGTCATCCTTGTTGATGATGAAGACAGGGAAAATGAGGGTGATCTATGTATGGCTGCTGAAAAGGTCACCCCAGAGGCAATAAACTTTATGGCTAAATACGGTAGGGGGTTGATATGTCTTTCGCTCACACCCCAAAGGGTAGAAGAATTGAAACTACCAATGATGACAGAACAAAACACATCATCCTTTGGAACTGCCTTTACTGTTTCAATAGAGGCGAAAAGGGGTGTCACTACCGGAATATCAGCATATGATAGGGCAGTTACTATCAAGACTGCAATTGATCCAAATACAAAACCTGACGATATAGCAAGACCTGGTCATGTCTTTCCCTTAAGGGCTAGACCTGGGGGTGTCCTGCAGAGGGCTGGACAGACCGAAGGCTCGGTTGACCTTGCGAGGCTTGCAGGTCTATATCCTGCGGGGGTAATCTGCGAGATTATGGACGATGATGGAACAATGGCAAGGGTGCCAAAACTCATGGAGTTTGCAAAGACACATGGATTAAAAATTGTAACAGTAAAAGATCTTATTCAATACAGGATGCGGAAGGAGAGTTTTGTAAGAAGGATAGCGACTGTGGAGATGCCTACAGACTTTGGCGATTTTATTGCTATCGCCTTTAAAAACGCAATAGATGAAAGCACCCACCTTGCCCTTGTAAAGGGGGATATATACCCCGATGATGAGGTCTTGGTGAGGGTGCATTCTGAATGCCTAACAGGAGATGTCTTTGCCTCAAAGAGGTGTGATTGTGGTAATCAACTTCATGCGGCAATGGCGATGATTCAGAAAGAGGGCAAGGGTGTTATTCTTTACATGCGACAAGAGGGTAGGGGTATCGGTCTTGCCAATAAACTAAGGGCATATGAATTGCAGGACAAGGGATTAGATACAGTTGAGGCTAATATAAAACTTGGTTTTAAGCCAGACTTGAGAGACTATGGTATCGGGGCACAAATACTTGTTGACTTGGGTGTAAAAAAGATTCAACTACTTACAAACAACCCTAAAAAGATAGTAGGGCTTGAGGGTTATGGCTTAACAATAGTAAAAAGGGTCCCTATTGAGATTGAACCTAATGAAAAGAATATAGTCTATCTCTGCACAAAGAAGAAGAAATTAGGTCACATGCTTAAGAATGTTCCATGAAATAACAAGGCGCGCCTGAGAGGAATTGAACCTCCGACACCCGGCTCCGGAGGCCGGTGCTCTATCCGCTGAGCTACAGGCGCTCTTAAAAAAAAGCCCTAAACCACCAACCTTTTTTCAAGGGCTTTGTATTGGTTCCAAAGTTCTTGAGGCAGTGTGGAACCAAACTGTTCAAAGAAACCCTTTATCTCTTGTATCTCTCTATGCCATGCTGCTACATCAATCTTAAATAGCCTATCAACCTCTTCTTTTGTAAGTGAGAGCCCTGATAGATCAAGATCCTCGGGATAAGGTATTAGCCCTATTGGGGTCTCTTTGGCACCAACCCTGCCATGAACCCTATCAAGTATCCACTTGATCACCCTGATATTTTCTCTAAAACCAGGCCATAAGAATCTACCACTTTCATCAACCCTAAACCAGTTAACCATAAATATCCTTGGTGGGTTTGCCATCTGTGAACCTATCTTAAGCCAGTGGTTGAAGTAATGGCCCATATTGTATCCACAGAATGGTAACATAGCAAACGGGTCTCTTCTTATTACGCCTACCTCTAATGCCGCAGCAGCAGTGGTTTCAGACCCCATAGTAGCAGCACAGAATACCCCATGATTCCAGTCAAAACTCTCAAGCACTAAAGGTATCGTCCTACTCCTCCTTGAACCAAATAGCATTGCTGACACGGGGACCCCAGGCGGGC
>JBDNDH010000239.1:0-3357 GCA_046719235.1 Thermodesulfovibrionales bacterium | reverse complement strand
CCGATCTGTTTTTGTATCTCGTAGAGAAGGAGATCCACCTATACTCGTTGCAAATGCCCAAAAGGCACAACACAAATTAGGCTGGTATGCAGCCAAAAACATTTACGATGTGGTAAAGAGTGCCTATGATTGGCATAAAACTAATCAAGAGGGGGTGATATAGTAAACATGGCTTTTGTGGTTTGGGGGGATGAGTATAAGTTAAATATAGCAGAGATTGATGCCCAGCACAAAAAACTATTTGAAATGGTCAATGACCTCCATAGTGCTATCAAAACTGGTAAGGGTAGGGATTTACTGGGGGATATTCTATCAAAACTATTGATTTACTGCGATACCCACTTCATTACAGAGGAAAGGTATATGAAAAACTATGGCTATCCTGAATATATCCAACACAAGAAGCAACATGATGATCTTACAAGACAAACAAAAGACTTTCACGATAAGTTTAAGGAGAATAATTCTGATATCACTCTTGATTTAATGGATTTTCTAAAAAACTGGTTACATAATCACATACTTGTTGTGGATAAGAGATTTGGTCTATATCTCACAGCAAGGGGCGTAAAATAAACAAGGAGGAGGTATATTATTATGGATGTCTTGATGCTTAGCAGGATACAATTTGCGATCACTGCCGCATTCCACTTTATCTTTGTGCCTCTTACACTCGGGCTATCAATACTTTTAGCCTATATGGAGACTAAATATGTAAGGACTGGTGATGAGACTTACCTAAGGATGACTAAATTTTGGGGCAAGTTGTTCCTCATTAACTTTGCACTCGGTGTAGTAACCGGTATAACTCTGGAGTTTCAATTCGGGATGAATTGGGCAGAATATTCAAAATATGTGGGAGACATCTTTGGTTCGCCACTTGCAATAGAGGCAACTGTGGCATTTTTCCTTGAGTCCTCATTTCTTGGTCTTTGGATATTTGGATGGAATAAGGTCTCAAAAAAGACCCACGCCTTCGCTATGTGGATGGTTGCCATTGCAACAAACCTTTCTGCCCTTTGGATACTCTTAGCAAACGGCTGGATGCAACAACCAGTTGGCTATGTAATAAACAACAACAGGGCAGAAATGGTGGATTTTGTTGCCCTCATAACAAACTCCTACGGTTGGACAAAGTTTTTCCATACCGTATTCTCTGGGTATGTAGTGGCAGCATTTTTTGTTATGGGCGTGTCTGCCTATCATCTACTTAGAAAAAACGAGGTTGATTTCTTTAAAAGGTCACTAAAGATTGGTGCAACATTTGCAGTCATATCTACCCTACTTGTTGCTGGTTCAGGCAGTATTTC
The DNA here is from genome assembly GCA_046719235.1 of Thermodesulfovibrionales bacterium. Taxonomy (GTDB): domain Bacteria; phylum Nitrospirota; class Thermodesulfovibrionia; order Thermodesulfovibrionales; family Dissulfurispiraceae; genus DUZI01. Next base: position 2,047 of record JBDNDH010000239.1, on the reverse strand, counting down.
TGCTGAGGAGGTCGCAGCGGTTCAGCCCACAAAATTTGCAGCAATGGAAGGGGTATGGGACACACAAAAGAATGCCCCCTATTACCTCTTACTTCTACCTGATCCAGAAAATGAGAGGAATGCCATTGAGGCACTTGGCATCCCAAACATGCTCAGCCTACTTGCCTTCCATAGGGCAGATGCGGAGATCAAGGGGCTAAAAGACTTCCCAAAGGACCTAAGGCCACCTGTGATGCCAACATTTATCAGTTTTAAACTTATGGCAGGCATGGGCTTTCTGTTTATCCTCATAGCCATATTAGGACTTTTTGTATCACTCAAGGATCCCCAACGATACCCGTTGGTCCTGTACATTCTGCTTTTTTCAATCCCCCTACCCTACATAGCAGGACAATTAGGCTGGATAGTGGCAGAGGTTGGTAGACAGCCATGGATAGTGTATGGGCTACTTAAAACTGCTGATGCAGTCTCTAAGGGGATAACGGTGGGGCAGGTTTGGTTTTCCCTTATTGGCTTTACCCTGTTTTATGGGATGTTGGGTGTGATTGATGTCTATCTATTGGCAAAATTTTCATCAAAAGGTCCAGATACCGACACATCAACATTTATAAATATCTCAAGGACAAAGGAGGTATAAGATGGAATATCAGATAATATGGTTTATCCTCTGGGGAGTCCTCTGGGCTGTATATTTTATGCTTGACGGATTTGATTTTGGTATTGGCATGTTACACAACTTCCTTGGGAAGACCGATGGAGAGAAAAGGCAGATTATCAACACCGTTGGACCTGTTTGGGATGGAAACGAGGTTTGGCTTATAACCGCAGGCGGTGCTACCTTTGCTGCCTTTCCTACTACATACGCCCTGATGTTTAGCTACCTCTATACACCTTTACTTATAATCCTTTTTGCCCTCATCTTTAGGGGTGTTGCATTTGAGTTTAGGGGGAAGGTAGAAGGGAAAGGGTGGAGGTCGGGTTGGGACTTGGCTATACTATTAGGTAGTTTTATTCCCGCCCTATTATTTGGGGTTGCCTTTGGAAACATCTTTCAGGGCTTACCTATGGATGACAAGGGCTATCACGGGACACTCTTCACACTACTTAACCCATACGGGATACTGACAGGTATTCTATTTGTATTGTTGTTTCTTATGCATGGTGCACTATGGCTCTCAATAAGGACAAAGGGTGAGGTAAGAAACAGGGCAATGGCACTTTCTGGACGTTTTTGGATTGCCTCCTTAATCGTTGCGGTGGTGTTCCTTATACATACCTACTTTGCAACAAAACTATACGACAACTACTTCAACACACCTGTGCTCTTCATACTCCCATTGGCTGCTGTAGCATCGCTTATTGCTATCAAACCATTAACCATAAAAGGCAACTTTACTGGAGCATTTTATTCATCATGCGTGCTAATATTCTCTGTTGTATTTACAGGTGTGGCTGGACTTTTTCCAAACCTAATACCATCAAGCATCTCACCAGAGCACAGCCTTACAATCTTTAACACATCTTCAAGTGTATATACACTGAGGATAATGACCATCGTTGCCTTGATCTTTGTTCCAATCGTGATAGCCTATCAGATATGGATATACCGAATCTTCAGAGAACCTATCTCTGTAGACGAGGTAGTAAAAGACAAAGAGGCTTACTAAATTGAAATGCCCCCTGAATAGGGGGCATTTTACCCTTATTTATTATTTCAGCATCATAGACGGCAGTCTCCGAGAAAATAAAACATTTTTGCAAATAATCCATCTTGCCTCTAATCCGATAATATGATATAGTTAATCCCATGAAAACTATCTCGCATTTAGTTACACTTCTCATTGTATGCCTGACCCTTGCCATGCCAGCAGCTGCGGGGCAATCCCCTTCACATGATCAAGACAAGAGGATAGTCCTTTTGATTGATAGCTCAGGTAGCATGAAAAAGACTGACCCCAAAAGTTACAGAAAACCTGCAGCTAAACTCTTTGTCTCACTCATCGGAGAAGAATACAAGATTGCAGTATTGAGTTTTGGTGATAGTCGC
>JBDNDH010000238.1:0-3360 GCA_046719235.1 Thermodesulfovibrionales bacterium | reverse complement strand
GTTTTTCAAACTGTGATTATGAGCCAGTGGTGCTTAAGGAGATTTTAAGGGGGGCAGTGGATGTCCTGAGATCTGTGGGTGCTACTCTCGTTGGAGGTCATTGTATAGATGATAGAGAATTGAAGTTTGGTTTATCAGTTACAGGCATACTTAAGACTGACAAGATATTATCAGTAAGTGGTGCAAAGACGGGCGATATCTTGGTTATTACAAAACCTATCGGCATAGGCATAATCACAACTGCACTTAAAGGACGAAAGGCAAACCAAAGTGATGTTGATTGTGCAGTAAGATGGATGCTTACACAAAACAAAGAGGCGTCTGAAAGGGCGCTTGCAGGCAATGCACACGCATGCACTGATGTTACAGGGTTTGGACTATTAGGACATGCACTTAACATGGTGAAAAACAGCGATAAGGATATTATCATAGAAGCAGAAAACATACCTGTATTAGATAACTCTTATGACTATATAAATATGGGGATGGTGCCAGTTGGTGCTTACAATAACCTGAGATTTTTACAGGACAAGGTTATCTTTGATTCAAATATTAGTGAAGAGCAAAGACTTGTTTTTTCAGACCCTCAGACATCAGGTGGGCTTATAATTGCTATGCAAAGGGAGCATCTACATCATCTTGAAGGTATCTTTCATAAGATAATAGGGAGTTTTGTTGAGGGAAGCGGAAGGATTTTTGTTAAATAGGTTTAGCGGTTATATTAGATCGTCATAATTGAAAGACCTTAGGAATGTAAGAAACTCGTCAACGGCATGATTTATAATAGCATTTTTAGGCAGTATAAGAGAAAAATTCCTGAGCATTGGTGCTTCTTTAAAAGATAAACCCTTTAAAGTTCCATATTTTATCTCCTTCCTTGCAGCCCATTTTGAGATTATAGAAACACCGCTACCATTCTCAACAGCAAGCTTAATAGACTCTATCCCACCTAATGACATCACTATTTTCAGATCGGAGAGTTGCATGCCCTGTTCCTGAAGGAATGTCTCTATAAACGTTCTTGTTCCAGAACCGTCCTCTCGTATTATAAAAGGCTCCTTTGTTAATTCTGCAATAGATACGCTCTTCTTTTTTGCCCAAGCATGGTGAGAAGGCACGATAACTATGAGTTCATCCTCAATCAACCTTTCAATAGTAATCTTCTGCCTGGTAGGGATGCTCTCTACTAAACCAAAATCAATAGCCCCTACGGTGACAAGGTCTTCTACCTTTCTGGTGTTTGCAATTAAAACATTTATCTTAATCTTGGGGTGTTTGTTCTTAAAAGCGACTACCACATTGGGTAATACATAGTTTCCTATGGTAGTACTTCCACCGACCATCACACAACCCTTGATTAACCCTGTTATCTTGCCTATCTCTTTCTCTGCCTCTGCGTAAAGTCTAAGAATGTCCTTTGCATACTTGTAGAGGATTTCTCCTGCTGGTGTAAGGGTTATAGAATTACTTGTTCTATCAAAGAGTTTTGCCTCATAGGTCTCCTCAAGTGCCTGCACTTGAAGGCTGACGGCTGGTTGTGTTAGATGAATAATCTCAGATGTTTTTGAAAAACTTTTTGTTTCTGCTACTGTGCAAAAGACTTTTAATTTGTGGTCTTCCATTCCCATAGTTGTTAATGATACCATAAATCTTATTTATAATCAATTTAAATTTTGATTTTATCTGAGAGCGTGTTAATCTTCTGTTTGAGGAGGTGATATCTGCCAAGACATTTGTTATTCCTAATAGATAAAGAAGAAGTGACCCCACGAAAAAGGAGTGTTTAGTAGATATTGACGATACCCTACTTTACCTAACACCAAGGCGTTATCTAATGAGTCACATTACAAAAATTATCCCTTTTTCATCTTATATCAACCGAGGTGCATCTGCCTTCTTACATTGTCCACTACAAGGTGGACATCTCCAAGACATCACCTGCCTTCTGGATGATTGAGATGACAGTTGCACTTGCCACCTTTTTTTGCTGCTGTAATCTTATCAAGTATGGTGGATTTGCCTTTGTTTACGACGACATCATCAATGATGTCTTGCACGGTGTGGTTAAAACAATAGCATATAGTTGAAATTTCTTAAACCCCTCTTGGTTTGTTCATTAAGATATGCCTAAGATATCTCTATAGGCATTGATTATGCAATATTATCACAAAGATGTCAAGGCGTGTTTCTCCCCAATAAAGATGTCTACAGCCCTTACTTCGCTATTTTCGGGCATTATGTCTATAATAAGGGATGCTTGTTTTTCTCTTAAGGCTTCTGAGGATCATTGGACTCATTGTCAACAATATCTTGTTTTTTATAATTTTTGTTCCGGCATTGCTCATCTTAAAGACCTTGAAGATTCACTACAGCAAGGCACTACTAAAGTCTGTTCGTTTGTGGTCAGTATCTAACTGTCTAATAATGGGTATAAGGGTCAAGATCAAGGGGAGATATCTTGAGCGCGGCGGTAGATTTATCCCATGTAATCATCTGTCTTACACTGATGTGCCAGTAATTGCAAGCATAATACCCTGCGTTTTTGTTGCAAAAGAAGAGGTCAAGAGATGGCCTTTGTTTGGAATATTGAGCAGCACAGCAGAGACCATTTTTGTGAATCGCAGCTCAAAGAAATCAACTTACATGGCAATAAAATATGCAGAAAAGGTCTTATCACAAGGGACAAATATCGTGGTATTTCCAGAGGCTACTACATCAGATGGTTTAACCATAAAGAAGTTTAACTCCGCCTTCTTCTTCCTACCAGAGAGATTAGAGATAGATGTACAGCCTGTGGTTATCTCATATCTTGACCAGAATAAAAAACCATTTACACACGAAGCTGCATGGTATGGAGATATGAATATATTTAGTCACCTCTGGAAGATAACAGGATTAAAAAGGATGTATGCCGTTGTCTATTTCTGTGACATGATTAAAAACAAACCAGAAAACAGACTTACCAGAAAAGACCTTGCCATTTTGTGCGAGACCGCTATCAAGGAAAAGTTTCATAAAATAACAAAATAACATCTACCACCTGCATGTTAATGCAGACACCAAGACCAATCGGCTTAATTAATGGAGTCTATCTTTTTAATCAACCTTTGGTAAACAGCATCTATAAACTCCTCTGTTGTGTAAAACCTTTCAACAGGTGGCTGAGCTATTTGCACGAGGTCTTTTGTCATTATCCCAGACTCAACTGTCTCTATGACTGCATCCTCAAGGGCTTTTGCAAACCTTATAACTTGAGGGGTATTGTCGAGTTCACCTCTTTTTGATAGTGCACCTGTCCATGCAAATATGGAAGCGATTGGGTTTGTGGAGGTAATCTTCCCTTTTAGCCTCTCATAATAA
>JBDNDH010000237.1:0-3369 GCA_046719235.1 Thermodesulfovibrionales bacterium | reverse complement strand
CAACTGAGCTCTCTAAAGTCTGAAGGTATTATATCCTCCAAATATAAAGCAGATAAGGATAAGGAGGAATCATCCTCAGAGCAATGGCAAATCAGAGAGGTTTAATGGTCTTGTAAGGCAGGAATGCCCCAAAGCTTAAACATTTAAATCAGAGAGTCCTGTTACTGTTATGGAGGTAGCAAGGGTTGTAGGTCAGTATGTTGATAAGTATAATAATCACAGGCTTCATTTATCAATTAAGTATATGAGGCCTGTGGATTATTATAAGGGTAATTCTCATGAGATAAGAAAACAGAGGAATGAGAAACTGGCAATTGCTATAGACATGAGGTTAGCATCAAATAGAGAGTTTAATCGGATGATAAAATTAGGTCAAACTACTTCTTATTTCAAAGAGGCTTTTTGTTCTATTTGAAAGAAACAAGCCACCGATTTCACTTCTGTAGGTAAACTACAAAGTGCCCTGATAAATTACATATAGGATTACGGCTTATGCCTTGCGATATCTAAAGGTGCTTAGGTATAGTTGTTAGCATAAGGCACAGCAAGAATAAAAAACAGATAAAAAAGTTTTCAAATAAAATGAAACTACTTATTCTCAGCATTAACGATATTTTAGTTGATGAAAATATAAGGCTCGTTAGAGATTTAATAAAAAACGATTATAGTATATTAGCTATTGACTCCAGAATAATTGTTTTTTGCCTGCAAAATAATCTCACCTACCACACAATAGATCAGTTCTTTGCTCCTTTTGAGATTAGGCAGATAAGCCAATACGCACATTATATAGAATGGAAATGGTTTGATAAAAAAAAGGATTTGTTTTATGTCGATGATATTTGCTGGCCTGCCTTTGACCATCATGCGATGTTCTGGTTTTGGAGAGATGTCTTACTTGCAGAGGAGTTTTCAAAGAGATTTTATGAAAACGGAGGAGAGGATATTTATGTATTTCCAAATGTAAACAGATTGCCATATATTTATTATGATAGCAATATGGTATGGAAGGAGTGCTTCACAAACCCTCAATACAGACTAAACTTAAGGCAAAGGTCAATTCTCAATATTTTAAAGAAGAATTTTACTCGGGACTCTGAGAAGGCTACTTTTTTCTCACGGATTAATGTTAAATATTCTCTTCCTTACAAAAGGGAACTGATTACTCTTGCATTTAATGTATATGAATTATACAGATTTTATCCTCTTATAAAAGATATCATATCGTTTATGGGAAGAGATAGGATAAGGCTCTATTCTATTCATGACTCACCCAGAATTGTTTCAGAGGCAAATAAACAATTGGGGATTGAGATCAATACATTCAAACAATTTGATTTTTACAATATAGAAATAAGCAAACACTTTCTGCAATCTTTTAAAAGCTTAAAAGAAGACAGCGAAGATTGGTTAAGGGATATATTTGACTGTTACCATTTTCACTTTAAACACTATTTTGAAAAAAGATTGCCATGTCTGGTTTTTATGTTTAACAGATGGCAACATCTACTCATGTATGAAAGCCCTAAGCTAGTTATAACAAGTCAATTAATGGATGCTGAATCTCAGTTACCAGTTATAGCTGGTAAGAGGTTGGGGATAGAAACATGGTCAGTTCCACATGGCTTTTTCTCTGTTGACAATCCTGTTCAGTTGGCAGACAAGCTGTTTGTATGTAGCAAACTATCAACAATTTCTATGGTAAAGAATGGGATACCTGAGAATATAATACTCTTAGCAAAAGGTATGATTCCTTATCAAGAATATCCAATGAGTAATCCATTTGAATTTAGACAAGGCGACAAAATTAATATACTGGTCTTGCTCACTTGTACAACATTAAATAATGTTTTGATGCCTTATTTTGATATAAATAGGCAGGTGGAAGCCCTCAAGTTTTTGAAGAACATATCAGAAAGATACAGTTCTAAAATTAATCTTAAATATAAGGTTCATCCTGGTTGGCCTGATGTGGAAACATTATACGTTGCCGGCATAAAAGACGAGAACATATTGCCTATAGATTCTGACCCTGTAGTAGCAATAAAACAATCTGATATAGTAGTAGACATCAACTATAGTAGTATATCTGCTATCTCTCAATCTATAGAATTTAACAAACCTTTGATATTTTTTCTGAATACACCAGTTAACATCACACATTGTGAGTATGAGTTTATTAAAAGTGCTGGAACTGTTGTAGATAATGAAAAAGCATTTGAAATCCTTATTAAGAAGATTATTCACGAAGATAAAAAGTTAGAAGAAATGACATCAATATCAAGGCTCTTTTTTGAATCACATCTCAAAACTGATTATAGTAAATCATTTGTTGAATATCTGGAGATGTTTTTTAATCGTAAGGCATTAGAAAAATGTGATGTTTTACAGAAAAACTTAAAGATAATTAACATTGATGCGGATATTCAGGAATACTATGGAGAAGTAACCCAAACTGACTTTAAGAGAATATTAAAAAGGGCAGAGCAAATAGACAACATTGAATTAGCCACTAATGAATTCTGCCGAGTGAATAACAATCACTATTTTAGATCCTATGCTCTCGATCCAAGGAGGGCTTTAAGTATAGGCTTATTTGCAAATGTAGAAGGTAAGAAGGTTCTTGATTATGGATGTGGGATAGGATCCTTAGGATTTGTTTATGCAAAAAATAAGGCTGAGGTTTTGTTTGTGGATAAATGTCTTGATAGACTACAATTTGCAAAACTCAGATGTGAACAGGCTAAATTAAATAACAACTCTTTTTGGGGATGTAAAGACTGGCATTCTTTACCCTTTCAGAACAGAAGTCTTGATATTATATGCATAAATGGTGTGCTTGAATGGGTTGCAGATATGCCTGGCATTTCTTACAAAGATGTGAAGAAGTTACACATAGATTTTTTAAAAAAAATGTCAAATCTTATTAAAAAAAGTGGGCACATATATTTAGCAATAGAAAACAGATTTGCCTTGAGGTATTTTCTTGGATATCCTGAAGATCACACGGAGATACCCTTTATATCCTTAATGGATAGAGACAAGGCAAATCAATTACACTTGAAGTACAAGGGTGAGGACTTTAAAAGGTGGACATGGGGATATGATGAGTTTAAAGAACTTTTACAAAATGCAGGTCTTTGTGTCAGAGAGGCATACGCTGTCTTCCCAGATTATAGGTTCCCGGAGGTAATAGTTCCCTTGACAGAGCATAATCTTCTCTCTAAACACATTAAACAGGATTTAATAAGAGGAGCATTATATAACCAAGATGTTGACAATCTTGTAAGATACCTTGAGATAATGGGTTTAACTCACTACATTGTATACAGTTATGCATTTTTGATAGTTCCAAGGGCATAAAAAATG
>JBDNDH010000236.1:0-3372 GCA_046719235.1 Thermodesulfovibrionales bacterium | reverse complement strand
GTTCCCCTCTATCAAGAGGGGATTAAGGGGTGTGTGGTTTTGTTTAATAGCAAGGATTTGGTCAACAAGGGCGATAAAGGGTGTTTGGGCTGATCCTGGGATCTTGGTAATGGGGAGTTGTTCTAAAAAAGCTTTTTTGTATCTATATCCTTCTTCTCCTAACCCACCGCCGGCATAGAATTGTTTGAAAAAAAATGTTACTGGTTTAGAATTTAGAATAGCAATCAAATATTTTAGATATTTACCCGTCATTAGAAATGATGTAGCTTCACAATAGACTTTGTTAATGTCATACGCAAAACTTGGCTTTCTAACTATCTCTTGCCACACAATCTTCTCCTTCTCAAACTCTTCATAGTAAGCAATATTATCTTGTGTCTCAAACCACTTATTTCCTGTCTTTTCCTGCTTCCTTTTTCACCGCTTTGTTCTAAACGCTTTATGCCAAACTTAAGAAGATGATTTTTTATAGCAGGGTAATTGTCAATATCTAATCTGAAACTTGGAAATGTTGCTATCACCCACAACCCAGCCCATTTGTAGCTATACCTTGAAATATCCCTGCTTCTTAAGATTGGCTTTAGTATCTCTGCTGACTTTGGGTCTTCTTTGCAAAGTCGTTCTTTTGTTTCATTGTCAATAATAAAGGCTTCGTTAAAGCCTGTTACAATTCCTCGATAAATCCTTACATCCCAATCTTTGAGCGGTGTACCAATCTGTTCAATCTTTTTCTTTAGCCTCAACACTGCATCATCACCAAAGGTGAAGCATTTGTTATCAAGGTCAGATTGTTTCATTGCAATTGCGTTTTGGTTGAAATATTCAGATAGGTCAATGTCGTGATTGAAATCGGATTTTACGGTTAATATTCGTAGGGGCAACCCTTGTGGTTGCCCTTTCGTTTGGGCAGGGACAAGCCCTGCCCTTACGGGTTGATTGTTGATTTGGGCAGGTCCAGGTTGATTGTTAATTTGGGCAGGGACAAGCCCAGCCCCTACAGGGGTTTTTTGGAAAATTATTATGTTTGTATCAACCGTTGCTGATTCGAAGACCTTATGTCCGCCAAAGTCTATGATTTGTTTTAATACTGTTTTTTCTTTGAAAAATTTGCGGAGCTTTTCGCCATATTTGGCACGCATCCATTTATTGCTGGTTATAAAAACCAAGTGCCCACCTTCTCTTAAAACCTGATAGCCTTTTTCATAAAAATAGGTGTAGATGTCTGACGTGGAGTTATAGACTTCATACCCGTGTTTTTGTAACAAGGGTTTTATTGGCTTTAAATCCTCTTGCCTGATATACGGAGGATTACCAATCTCAATATCAAATCCTTTTTTGTGGTGAAAGACCTCTGAGAAATAAACCTGAAAGTCAAACTCTCTGTGCCCGTCTGTAATCTTGCTGATGAGTTCATCAATCTGATTTTTGTAAGCCTGTTTTTTTGTAGGGTTTGTCTCATTGAAGTATAAGTGTTTTGTCTTCTCCAAATCAGAGAAAAGATAGTTATTAAGCAAATCCCGTTTAACACCCAGCAGTGAATTGCCGCAGACTATCTTATAATCAAGGTTTGGCAGTGGTTTTATCTGCTTAATATCATCTTCATCAACTATAAGCGATAGCCACAATCGCAGTTTTGCGATTTCTGTAGCTCCAGCGTCTATATCAACGCCATAGATGGAGTGCTCAATGCAGTGGCGCTTAAAGTCATAGGTAGTCCTGTGATCGTCTTTAATGAAGGCTGACAATACATTCCTCATTTGGTGAGACAAAGGCTACAAGGGCAGCATCTTTCATCTCACCGCTTCGGCTGCCGTTTAGATACCATGCGATAAAGTTTCTCTGCATAGTGCGGGCGCGCTCAATGGAGGTCTGCTTTTTAAGTTTTACAATGAGTATGTCTATCTTATGTTTGCCGTCGGTATATTTGCCTATGCGCTCAAGGGAGCTTATATATTGCTCGTATGCATCGGGTATGAGATTGCCTCTATAAGTAAAATGAGCCTCGTTTATTGTATTAAGCAGGTTTTTAATGAATACAATAAACCTCTCTTTGTTAAAAGGGTTTTCAAAGGTCTCTTTGATGATATTTTGAGCCTGTTGCCTTTGCATAAGCATTCACCTCACAGGGAAGTAACGGTAAATATCTTTTCTACTTTTTTCAGTTTTGCGACATGTTTTCTCATTTCGAGTGGGTAATTTCTTCCCCTCCCTTGAGGGGAGGGGATTGAGGGGAGGGTGTCCTATAAAGCCTCTCCCTTATTGCCTCGAGTACTCCGTCTATATTCGTCAAAACCTCATTATTCCAAAAACGCATTATAGTATAGCCCTCCTTTTCAAGCCAGGCATCTCTTTGTTTGTCCTTCAGGGTTTCTTCTGGCACGGCATGCTGACCGCCATCCAACTCAATAATTAGCTTTCGTTCAAGACAGACAAAGTCAACGATATATTTTCCTATTGGGTGTTGACGTCTAAACTTCATGCCTTCATAACGTCTTGCCCGTAAACGGCTCCATAAGAGCTGCTCTACGTCTGTGGCTCTTTTTCTGAGGTTTTTTGCGAGGTCTGTTGATTTTTTTGGCATTGGATTAGTCACCCTCCCCCTTACCCCCTCCCCTCAAGGGAGGGGGAGTTTATATGGTTACCATCCATCAAGGGAAGGGGAGTTTATAGCTTCCTTCCTTCAAAAGAGAGAGCTCTAATAGTTTACCATCCCTCAAGGGGGGTATAGTTACCTCCCTTGAGGGATGGGGGTATACTTCACATCTCTCAAAAGAGAAATTTTCTATAGTTTACCTTCCATCAAAAGAGAGGTAGTTTTGATAGTTAACATCCCTCGAAAGAGATGGAATTGTTAGGGGTTCCTTCTCTCGAGAGGTGGAAGGACTTACCTGCTCACTGTGAAAAAGAACCATCTTTTTAATATCTCTGTAAGATGATGTTCTATAATTAAGATGCATTGTCTAAGACTTTAAAGATTTCAGATTCGCTTACTGACGGCGTTTTAACCCCTTCTGATATAGTCCTTGCCAGTGCAATGTCTTCAATAGCCTCAATAACAGCATCCTCAAGCAGATCTCTTCTCTCAGTCAAGACTTCAATAAAAGTCTCTTTAATAATTGCCTTTAAATCATTTTCGGCAATTTTTATTGTGGAGTTGGCCATTGTTTTGCCTCCTACTCTTGAGTCTCTTGTGTGTTCATGAATGTACTTTCGCATCTCCCCCTGTTAAATACATGGACAAAATTACTTCCCTCTTGCCGAAATACTGCGGATTTTTCTCTGCATAGTGTCCTACAAGGAAGCGCTCTGGTATCTGTGTCTGAAGGACTGCCAGAACTTTTAAGGGATTTATTACTTCACTTTTCAGTCTCT
>JBDNDH010000235.1:0-3373 GCA_046719235.1 Thermodesulfovibrionales bacterium | reverse complement strand
TGAAAATAATGTTAGTAAAGAGGCTATTAATCTCGAAAAGATAAATAATGTGACATATCTACGCTACACCTCTGCCCTCTATGTAGAAAAACCCTGTCTTTCTTGTCATGGGAAACAGGGCTATAAGATTGGCGATGTTAGAGGAGCAATAAGCGTAATGATACCTATAGAAAAAACCCTATCAGAAATAGACAGAAACAAAAAAACGATGGTCGTTCTTGCCTTGCTAACAGTCTTTTCCGTTATGTCTATACTGTTTATAGTAATCCAAAAAAATGTTCTAAAACCGATGAAGCATCTTAAAGATTCTATCAATGACTTTTCCGAAGGTAGATATTCAGATAAAAACAAAATAATCACAGGTGACGAATTTGAAGACATCTGCAAATCATTCTCTGAAATGGCAAAAAAGATTAGCGAACATAATAGTGAGTTGTCAGACAAGATCAGGGAATCTACAAAGGAATTAGAGGAGATAAATCAGAAATTGACTCAATACAATCAGATACTTGATGAGTCAAATAAAAAGAAATCCGACTTCATTGCAAGTATATCCCATGAGTTAAGAACACCCTTAACAACAATAAAGGGATCGATGGATTTTATAACCGCAAGACTCAAAAATCTTGATACCACTTGTCAAAATATCTCTGACTTAGAAGAATTTTGTGAACTTATAAAAAAGAACTGTGAGAGACTTATAAGGATGGTCAACACCATGCTTGATATAGAAAGGCTTGAATCAGGCGTGATAGAAACAAATATGAGACCAATTGATATAAGAAGAATCATTTACGAAACCGTCATATCCCTCAGACCACAAGCTGAAGAAAAGGAAATCCGTTTTAACATAGATACCACCATAAGCAGTTATGTTATTGCAGATGAAGATATGATAAGGCAAGTATTAACCAACATAATCATTAATGCAATCAAGTTTACACCTAAGGGTTCTTGTATAGATATAAAAACTGGCATCGACAGTCAATATCTATACACATATATAAACGATAATGGTGAAGGCATAGATGAGTATGAGAGTTCAAGGATATTTGAAAAGTTTTATAAAGGCAAGGGGAAGAAAGATGGCTCTGGATTAGGGCTTGCAATTTGTAAAAGCATTATAAAACTCCATGATGGTATTATAGGGGTAAAGGCAAGGGAAGATGCCAAAAAGGGTAGCTGCTTTTATTTTGCATTAAAGATAGATGATGGAAGCCAAAAAAATACTTATTATTGATGACGACATAGACATCTTAAAGGTATTAAGGGCTAACCTTGAACTACAGGGCTTTGAGGTATTCACATCAGAGGACTGGCAAAGAGGCAAGATTATATTATCTGAAAATCATATAGACCTCCTTTTGCTGGATCTGACTCTCCCCGATAGAGATGGACTACAGATATGTAAAGAGATTAGGGAATCTGAGTTAATGCTACCTATAATAATACTTACTGCAAGGGACAAACTCTCTGATAAGATAATAGGGCTTGAGGCAGGGGCAGATGATTACATTGTCAAACCATTTGAAACTCTGGAACTTATAGCCCGTATAAATGTCTGTCTAAGAAGAATCAAACCCAAAGGCAAGGCAAATGTTTTAAGACACAAAGACATAGAGATTGATCTAAATAAAAGACAGGTGAGGATTTCAAATAAAAATATAACCTTGACGCCAAAGGAATTTAATCTTCTGTGCTTTTTAATAGACAGAAAGGGAATGGTGACTAGTAGGGACGAGATAAGGAGATTTATATACAAAGAATCACAGATATATTCATGGAGCAGGGTCATAGATGTTCATATCCAACACCTTAGACACAAGATATCACCTGATAATCCCGAAAGGTATATAAAGACTGTTCCATCTGTTGGCTATATGATTGAGGATGAAACTAATTAGACAATATATAAAGTGTGGCCCTTTTAAATTCAGTTAGACACCGTCGTTTTAGAATTCAATATAATACTCCAATTCTTCACCTAACTTCTCTAAATCTAATAAAACCTTTGCTCTGCGTGGACTCCCATCAGCATTTCTAAAATCTTTTTGAAATGAACCACAATTAACCAGAGTGTCATCTGTTATTCTTATAAAAGAAATCTGCTGCAAATCAAACGATACCTTTCTTAATCTTGACCAGGCACCTCTTTCTATTCTTTCTTTTTCATATTTTGATATTCCACCCTTTAATGCTTCATGCCATTTCTGGAATGTTCTATTTTCGTCATTATATTCAACTTTTCCAACGGCAAGGATTAAACCAACAGCACCATAGTCTTTAATTCCATCTGCGATCGCTTGCTTATCATTAACAATTATTTGGTGACTGCTTGTATTCATAGCATGTGCTTTAAAGTCCCAAGGGATATTTTTAAAACCGTCAAAATTTACATTTCCATATTTTGGCCCTGGTATTTTCATAAAATTTTTCAAATATCCTTCGCACAGAAATTGAAAATAAAACCCAATCCATTCCATTTGTTTCCAGTGAGGATAACTAGAATTTTTCATTTCTGAAATAGAATTTTGACCGTACCATTTTTTAGGAATATTCTCAAGTTTTTCTGCAATTTCTTTGGCAATGTTTTTAAAATTCATTTTTTCCCTCGGTGTCAAACAAAGTTATGGGTTTTTGACTTTCAATTTCTTTAATTCTATAAATATTTTTTTCTAATCTTTCTTTTGCGAATTCGTAATATTCCTTTATAATTTCAAAACCAATATACTGTCTTTTCATCATTTTACTAACGACTAGCACTTGTCCAGAACCCAAAAAAGGATCTAAAATAACATCTCCTTCCTCACTGGAATACATTAATATCTTCTTTATTAACTCTGTCGGCAACTTAGTAGGTGTTTTTTGGTCACCCGTCCAATATTCTCTTTGTATTATCCAAACATCCTCTTTATCTTTATAATGCAAACTACCGCCATCGCTGTCTTCAGCATCCTTAGAAAATCTTGAATATGGAAAAAACTTCCTTTTCTTATCATTTTTACAGACATAAAGACAATGATAGTGTGAGGTAACAAACCTCCTTGTTGTTACTACCCCAAACTGATATTTCCAGATGATATGATTTACTGTGATAAAGTTCAATTCATCAAGGGCTATCAAGATGTCTTTTAGATTATTCCATCCAGAAAACACATACATGCTTCCAGAATCTTTAAGCACCCTATATACTTCCTTCATCCATTTTAGGGTAAAATCATAATATTTTTCTTTTGGGATTTCGTTATACCCATCTAAAACCCTTGATGATGTCCTATTATAGTTATTTCTTTTTGCCTTGAAATCTATAGCAAATGGCGGGTCTGTAATAACAAGGTCTATAGTATTATCGGGGATATTTTTCATTCCCTCT
>JBDNDH010000234.1:0-3388 GCA_046719235.1 Thermodesulfovibrionales bacterium | reverse complement strand
TCGCCAGACATCTATATCCACCCTTGATACCACATACTCAATCACATTTTTTGGGTATGGTCTGTAACCCCAAAGATTTGTCTCCCTGATGAGGGTCTGTAGCATTACATTTGGCATCAGTTCTCGGAGTATGCGACACTCCTCAAAGGGATCTTCCCTACGATTCATAATGCCTACATGCCACCTCGCACCACCATGGGTCTCTGCGCTAAATAAACCCATGGTGTTGTAATATGGGGCAAGGGTCTTGAGGTCGTAGATACGATGGCGATTCTTAAAATCTGACTGTCCTGCATCTCTCATACCCACAGATGTAAAACAGATACCATTGAGTGACCTTACTGCATTGACTATCTCCTTTGGAGTCATACCTGGTTTTACAAATACAGGACTCTTTGAGCAGAGCTCCGATATTATGCACATATCATTAGACTGTTGTTCAGACTTTTGTATATTTTTTGACTCTTTCATCTCTTCCTCCCTTACATCCACTTTTGAGGTCCCAATGCTGATATCTCAGCAACATACCTTGCCACCTTAAGAGCCTCATCCTCACCTGTCTTTTCTTTAAACATCGATATGAGTTCATCCATATGTTCTTCAATAAAGCGGGTAGAAAACTCACCCTTTAGAAATGCCGGATGTCTGATAATGCTCAAAAGCAAAGGTGCCAGGGTTTTAATCCCTTCGATCCTGAGATTTCTACTCAATGCCCTGTCCATGGTCCTAATAGCATCTATCCTGTCTGCACCAGCAGTCATTAAGAGCATGAATAAAGAGTCGTAATATGGTGGGATGTCTGCCCCTTCATAAATACCTGATGATATCCTTACACCCGGTCCCTGTGGTATCTCAAGTCGTGTAATTGTACCAAAGGAAGGACTAAATGTCTTTGGGTCTTCAGCATTTAAGCGAACCTCGAGCGCCCATCGGTTTGCTTTTATATCTGCCTGTCTAAAAGGTATCTTTTTGCCAATAGCCACATCAAGCATCAGATCAACTATATCCAATCCTGTGATTAGCTCAGTAATACCATGTTCTACCTGTAGTCTTGTATTAACCTCAAGGAAATAAAACTTCTTCGCATTTGCATCAAAGATAAACTCAACCGTGCCTGCCGATGTATAGCCAATCTCCCTCATCAACCTCACGGCTGTAAAACATATCTCCCCCCTTAGATCGTCAGTCAGGCTTGGTGATGGCGCCTCCTCAATAATCTTTTGATTTCTCCTCTGTAAGGTACACTCCCTTTCAAAGAGATGAATGACATTGCCATGCTCATCACCAACAACCTGCACCTCAATATGCCGCCCTTTTTCTATATATTTTTCAACAAGAACAGTATCATCGCCAAAGGATTTCTTTGCCTCTGAACGCGCCTGTGCAAATGCCTGTTCTATCTGCTCGGGTTTCTCAACCTTAACCATACCCTTACCACCACCACCAGCAGATGCCTTTATCATTATTGGAAAAGCAACCTTTTCCTCCTTGATCCACCTTTTGATATCATTTGTGTCTGTAACATTACTTATGCCAGGTATAGTGGGGACATTTGCCTTTTTTGCGATCTCCTTTGCCTCAATCTTATCACCCATAAGTTTGATAACACGAGGTGACGGTCCTATCCAGACAAGCCCTGCATCAATAACCATCTGCGCAAACTTGTCATTCTCTGCAAGAAAACCCCATCCTGGATGAATCGCATCTGCCTTGCTTTTGATTGCAGCCTCTATAATCTTCTGCATGTTTAAATAGGATTCGCTTGGTGGAGCCTCACCAATATGGACAGCGGTATCAGCCATAAAAACATGGTGAGCAAGCCTGTCAGGTGTGCTATATACTGCAGTAGTAGGGATCTTTCTGTCCCTACAGGTATGCATAATCCTTACTGCAGGCACACCCCTGTTTGCAACCAACACCTTGTTAATCTCCCTGTTCATAAGATGCTCCTCTCATTTTGTAATGTGTATGGTTATGTATAATAACAAACTTCCTTATGAATTCAAAAACTAATTCAAACATGGCAGATCGTTCCCAGATAGCAAAATGTGTTAAAATTAGGATGTCATGATAGCGATAGTTGATTACGGGATGGGCAATCTCAGGAGTGTGCAGAAGGCTTTTCAGAAGATAGGGGCAGATGTCGTTATCACCTCAAACCCCCGAGATATCGATGACTCAAAGGGTATTGTCTTACCGGGTGTAGGCGCCTTCAAAGACTGTATGACTAATTTAGAACAATTTGGGATTGTGGATGCCATCAAACAATCTATAAAGAAGGGGAAACCTTTTCTCGGTATATGTCTTGGTCTACAGAGTCTATTTGAGGGGTCAGAGGAGTTTGGTAGTTCAGAGGGACTGGGTGTTTTTGCTGGCAGGGTTCTGAGGTTCAGAGAAGTTGGACTGAAGATACCCCATATGGGATGGAATCAGGTTAGTTTTGTTAATAAACCCGACTACTTAGGCAACATACCTGACAATTCCTTTTTCTATTTTGTGCATTCTTATCATGTAGTCCCAACATCCATGGATATAGTGTCTGGTATCACCAATTATGGATACGATTTTGTGTCTATGATTTACAAAGACAATGTGATAGCAACACAATTCCACCCAGAAAAGAGCCAAACCATAGGTCTGGAGTTTATAAAAGGTTTTTATAGATTTGTGAGTTCATAGGACCATTATGGACACAAAAAATGTCATACTGGGCACCGCAGGACACATTGACCATGGGAAGAGTTCTCTCGTCAAGGCACTAACAGGTATAGACCCTGATAGGTTAAAGGAAGAAAAAGAACGTGGTATAACTATAGACCTTGGCTTTGCAAATCTATACTACCCTGACGGGATTACCGTTGGGATTGTGGATGTGCCAGGGCATGAGAAACTCATAAAAAACATGCTTGCTGGGGCTGGCGGGATTGATATACTGCTATTGGTCATAGCAGCAGACGAAGGCGTGATGCCTCAGACCAGAGAACACCTTGCCATCTGCAATATGTTGAAGATAAAGACAGGTATCATATCCATCACAAAAATAGACACCGTTGAAAAGGACTGGCTCGAATTAGTCATATCAGATGTAAGGGACTTTGTAAAAGGGACGATCCTTGAGAATTCCGAGATTGTTCCTGTTTCATCAAAGACTGGCCAAAACATTGACATCCTTAAGGATACAATCTGGAATTCTGCTAAGGGTGTCAGATCCAAACTGGTAAACAGCCTATTTAGATTGCCTATCGATAGGGTCTTCACACTGAAGGGATTTGGCACAGTTGTAACAGGCACCGCTCTTTCAGGTGAGATTGCCTTAGACATGCCTGTAGAGATACTGCCAGCTGGAATTCAGACAAAGGTAAGGGGACTTCAGACACACGGCAAACCT
>JBDNDH010000233.1:0-3434 GCA_046719235.1 Thermodesulfovibrionales bacterium | reverse complement strand
CGGGCTAAAGGATAATAACCCGAGCAGTGCCCCAAGGGGACAAAGTGTCCTGCACCAAAATCTCGTTATAACCCGATTTGAAAAGAGTATTGCCAAAAACACTATGGTTATCGCAATCCCACCATAAAAAAAGGGCTGTTTTAGGTAGATAGCACCTGTAGAGATATTTATCGCTGGAAACAGTGACACCACAAATGAACGGGTTACTAATGCAATCGGGTCAAGTAGCCCAGTTTGAAGACTTCCAAACAATGCCAAAACAAGCAGAAAAACCAGGATGTAATACTTTATCCTGTAAATCTCCCTGTATTTGTTCATCTTAATGGAATCCACTGGCTTAATCTTGTTAAAGATACTTCCAACGACCTGATTCAGAATGCCCATGGGACATAGCCATGAACAGAAAAACCTCCCCAAAAGTAACGTTCCTATGATGATGATAAGGGATATAACAAGCCCTTTAAAGACTGTTAAACTTGTCAGAAATGTGGCTATTGCGGTTAAAGGGTCTAACTGTAAGAAAAGGGCCACCTCAAAGCCCCTGAGGTATCTAAAATTGCTAAGGAATATGAGGAGAAAAAAGAGTATTAAGAAAAATGTGGCATACAAGCGGCGAATGTTCCTATATGAAAGGGATTTTAACAAGATTCTTACCTACATCTCAGCGATGTGTAGGTCTCTTAGTCTTGATGTCCCTACCCCACGCTTCTCTGCTATACTTATCGAAGGGATGTCATCGACCTTGAGCCCTAAAAACCTCAATGCAAAGGTCTCAATTGCTACTATATCTGTACTCGCAGCCACAGTATGATACTCATACACATCGGATGGATCACCTCCTGTGGGACCATTCCTCATCAGGACACGGGTAGCATCTACTATGGTAAGGGTGGGCCTTATGGCTGTGGCAAGGTCTGCGATTGATGTGTAGATATCCTGATGGAGCAAGTTTCTTTGGCCACCAATCACACCATATAGATTTTTCATGGCTATTGTGCACTTGCTCAGTGAGTGATGTTTTACTATGGGGACATTTATTAGTCTGTCAACCTCATGAAAAAATCTACAGACAGGCCATACCTTTAAAACCTCACCCTTTAGATCGGTGGTTACAAAGTCGTTGGATGTAGGAAACTTGATCATACCCCCAGCCCTCAAGACAGCAGATTCTATCCCTGAACGAGAAAATGACCTGTGGGCATCATTTACGGTTACATCCGTCACCCATACCTCTTTTGCCTTTGCCTCAAGACACATCTTTACAATGGTTGAGACCACCAAAGGGTTTGTGTTTGCAGCCTGTTCTGGTTGTCTATCCCATGAGGCGTTGGGCTTTACCAAAACCCTCTCCCCTGGTTTTACAAATCTGCCCATTCCTCCTAATCTATCCACCACACTTCTTACTATCTTTTCAACATCCATCCCCTTTGATACTGCCAGATCTGGATAGGTCTTTAGAGACTCTACGGTGAAATCCCTGAATGTGAAGACCTTTTTTTCCTTTTCCCTAACAGGTTCTTTGCTGTAAAAGAGATATCCCCATACACCACTACCGACGGCTAAGATGGCAGCCATACCAGATTTCTTTAAAAAATCCCTACGATTTAATTGCCCTTTGTTATCTGACACCTGCAACCCTCTGTATTACCTCTTCGTTGAAATCCCCAAAAAGACATAACAGCATATCCTTTGACCGTATTATAATCCAATCGCCCTCATATCTATCGCTAATCCTATAGACCTCATTCTTTAAGCCCTCTACCCTCTGATATTCTGCACCAGATCTTTTTACAAAGTCTATAGCAGAATTTAGAAGTCTTTGTGATTCATCATCTCCTGCCAAGATTAGAGCCAGCTGTATCTGCTTCCCGTCCCTCTCATACTGTCTCTCAATGACATTATTTAAAAACTCTAAGCCCCTGTAACCCTCTTTTATATAACGCGTAGAGACAATCCTTCCAAGTTTGGGGAGTTTTTTGAGAACATCAAGGGAATCCTTACCTTTTGTTGGTAACAAGGATTCAAATTCTCGTGCGAATTTAGATACATCCAGACCCTTTTTATAGGGGATAACCCTTACATAATAATCTGACTTCGTGAAGATGATAGCCCCCTGAGTCTGATAGCCAATAGTGCCGATATCGACCGCTACTGCCTTCGCACCTACTACATCCATTAGCACGCCAAATGCATGTAAAGGTTTCCCCATATCAAAGACCTCAACCTGAATCTCTGGCTGACTCTCAGACCTTGAGTATTCATAGACGGTAAGCCTTTTAAACCCCATGCCGATGAAATACTCGGCATGTCCGTTTACATGTTCATGCAGATTTTCCTTTTTATACTCCCTCTGTCTGCCAATGAGACTGTATCCTGAAACCTGACTTAAAACCTTAGGAGAAGACTCAGACTCTGAGGATGTATCCGCTTGGGTCTTCTTAGGTAATGCCTTAAAGTCTAAAAGGGCAGGGTCGTATCTCTGCCCCTCAAGGTATAGCCCAACGGCAATGCATGGCAAGAGCAAGAGCAAAAGAGACTTTAACAGCAAATTTGATAGCATCTATACAACAAAGGTTAACGCCCTATGAGCAGTCACAAGCATTTCCTTGACAGACAGACCGTAAGGACAAGCCTTGTTGCATAAAGGATTCGTACAAGTTTCACAGACAGAGGCATTTTGCTCAAGCATTGCATAAGACTGCATGGCGTCTTTCTCTACGGCATAGTCTATAAAATACATCCAATAACGGAATATCGTTGCAATATCTACCCCGTTTGGACAAGTTTTCACACAGTCGTTACAGCCTGTCCTGCAGTATTGTCTTGAAAACATAAGTGAATAGGCATTTAGTATCTTCTGGTCTCTCTGGGTAAACTTTGTGCCTGATGCTGGCAGGTAGTTTTCAATATCCCTGGTGTTTCTTATGGTTATAACGAGCCCAGACACCTCTTGATGTTTGAGCACCCACCTGAATGCAGACTGTGGGTAGTCATTGATACCAGCATCCTTAGCACCAGCAAGTGTTTTCATCGCTATTAGGCCTACCTTGTTTTTGTGTGCCTCCTTGATTACATCCATCAACTTTGGAAACTGCATGAAGTTAAAGGATGGCATTATCATGTCGTATTTACCTGATTTCACAGCATCCATAAGCAACCGCTCCATATTATGCGGACCATGTGAAGACACTGCAAGGAATCTGACCTTGCCATCACTCTTGAGTTTTTCAAAGGCAGACAACATCTCAGGATCAAATAACCTCTTCTTTTCCTTTTCGTAATCCCGACTCATCTCCCCGATTGCATGTACAAATACAAAATCCACATAATCGGTCTTCATCCTCTTGAGACTATCCTCTAACGCGGCGATATAATCTGCCCTCTTTGAGCCCAAAGGTAGATGACCTGGGTATGGTTGATGGGTGCAGAACTTT